>JAZOMF010000083.1:0-21593 GCA_045653805.1 Eubacteriales bacterium | reverse complement strand
CAGACAAGGCCGTCAAAAAAGCCATCGTAAAAGCAACAACCATCGGCACTTATAAGTTTTCCGTAAACGGCGAGAAGGTTGGCAAGGCCGTTCTTGCCCCCGGATGGACAAGCTTTAATAACAGGATCCTTTACCAGACCTACGACGTAACCGATATGCTCACGGGCAACGACACCCTTGAGTTTGGCGTTGGTCAAGGTTGGGGCGTCAGCTACGTGGGTTATTCCGGTCTTAATCATTTTCTCGGAGACGCTGTGGCGCTTACTGCTTCTGTTACTATCGAATACGAAGACGGCGAAGTAACCGAAATAATCACCGACGAAAGCTGGGATTGCTTCTCTACCCCCGTCACCTCCACAGAGCTTTACATGGGCGAGACCGTTGATATGACCGCTCCCATCGAATTTCTCGGCAAAGCGGTTAAATTTGAAAAGGACATAGCCCTTGAAGCGCAGGACGGAGAATGGATAGTTGAAAACGAGCGTATCGCTCCCATCGAGGTAATAAGAACTCCCAAGGGCGAGCTTGTTATCGACTTTGGACAGAATTTGACCGGCTACGTTGAGGTGAAAATCAAAGCGAAGCGCGGCGACCGCATCGTTATACACCACGCAGAGGTTCTTGACATCGAGGGTAACTTCTACAATGCCAACTACCGCACCGCAAGAAATGAAAACATTTACGTTTGCTCTGGCGGTGAGGACAACTTCAAGCCTACATATTGCTTCCAGGGATTCAGATACATCAAGCTTGTAGAATATCCCTTTGAGACTGTAAACGCCAACGATTTCCGCGCTATCGTGGTTCACTCCGAAATGAAGAGAACCGGCTATTATCATTGCGGAAATGAAAAAATAAACCAGCTTTATCACAACGTTATTTGGGGTCACAAGTCCAACTACCTTGACATCCCTACCGACTGTCCTCAGAGAGACGAGCGCCTCGGCTGGACGGGCGACACACAGGTGTTCTGCCGCACCGCCGCTATTAACTTCGACGTTGAAAAGTTCTTCCAAAAGTGGATGAGAGACGTGGAGCTTGAGCAGGAGGAAGGCGGCGCCGTTGGTGGCGTTATTCCCGCCGCATATAAGGGCAGAACCTCCCGTATATCGGCAGGTTGGGGAGACGTGGCTTGCATTGCGCCTTGGCAGCTCTACGAAGCTTACGGCAATAAGGAAGACCTTAAAAAGTGGTTCCCCATTATGAAAAAGTGGGTCGGATATCAGAGAAGTGCAGGAAGTGAAGAATATTTGTGGCTTGGCGGTCTCCATTACGGCGACTGGCTGGCTATGGACGACGGTCAGGACTCCTACATTGGTGCCACCTCCAATGACCTTATAGCAAGTGCTTTCTTTGCTTACTCCACCTCCCTCGTTATCAAGGCAGGCGAGATCTTGGGAGAGAACGTTGACGAATACCGTCAGCTTTATGCTAACGTGGTTAAGGCTTTCCGCGAATATTTCATGGAAAACGGTATGCCCAAGAAGGAATTCCCCTATACCGAGTTCGTTGACCCCTATCGCGGAGGTAAACAGCCCATCGACACCACCCGTCTCGGCATGACCCAGACCGCTCTTGTGCTTATTCTTAACTTCAACCTCTGCGCCGAGGAGGAGCGCCCCGCAATAGCCGCAAAGCTTGCAGAAATGATCAAGGCAAACGGCAACAGAATGACCACAGGCTTCCTTGGAACTCCATACATTCTCCATGTGCTTTCGGATAACGGATACGTAGAGCTTGCTTACGAGCTTCTCTTCCAAGAGAAGAATCCCTCTTGGCTCTATTCGGTATGCCACGGCGCAACCACCATGTGGGAGCATTGGAACAGCTTAAAGGAGGACGGCAGCTTCTGGAGCACGGATATGAACTCCTTTAATCACTACGCCTACGGCGCGGTTTACGATTGGATCTTCGGCGTTTCCTCAGGTATCAAGCCCTCTGCCGATGCGCCCGCTTATAAGAAGATTCTCTTCGCACCTCATCCCGATAAGCGATTAGGCTTCGCCGACGCGTCCATCGAGTCGAGACAAGGCAAGGTTCGCTCCTATTGGTATTACAAGGGCGACACCGTTTACTACGAATTCGAAGTACCTTCGGGTGCGACCGCAGAGATAACTCTTCCCTCCGGCTATAAGACCACCGTTAGCGAGGGTATTTATCATTTTGCGGAATAAAATACATAAAAAGACCGTTGCGTTTGTGCAACGGTCTTTTCGTTATTTAACCTTTGAATAATAAATGCAATTATGCTTTTTGCCTCTGTACTCGATCACATCGGCTTTGGGGAGCAGATTCATTCCGCATTTTTGCATAACGCGGATGCTTGCCGCGTTTTCCTCAAACGCGCCGCAAATTACCTCACAAAATCCTTTTTCAAAAAGGTATTCAATAGCTCCACCCATCGCCTCGGTGCAAAACCCTTGGTTTTGATAATTTGGCGAGATGACGTAGCCCATTTCCACGGTGCCACCCTCAATTTCGGTATCGTTCATAAAGCCTACAAACTCATCGTTAAGGCAAATCGCACCAACGTAGCGGCTTTCATCCTGCGACAAACGCATAAAGGCAGAAAACAGCTTTTCGGAGGCTTCAACACTCTCGAAATCGGGGATCATATAAGTTTTTTTAATGCTTTCATCATAAAGCATTTCAAGCATTTTTTCTTTGTCGCCGCTAAGAAAGGGACGGACGGTTAATCTTTGGGTTTCAAAATACATACTCAGCCTATGACCTTTCCTTCAAAGAAGTAATCCAATGTCCAAACGAGCTTACCCTCGTCTCTCAAGGCTACTATCTCGTCATACGTCATCCATCTGGATTGCGCAACCTCGCTTGTAGTGGCTCGACTTAAGTCTATATCGCCGTCATATTCAAAAAGATAGACGTCGACCAAGGTGCGTGAGTCGGGATTATCAGCTCCGTAAAAATGGACAAGCTTTCCCTGCTCACGGGTAAAATCAAGCCCTATCTCCTCCTTGACCTCACGAAGAACGCCCGTCAAAGAGTCCTCACCCGACACCACCGAGCCTGCCACGGTTTCCCACATAAGAGGACAGGCGCTTCTCCACGGCGCGCGCTGAGAAATTATATATTTTCCCTCACGGTTTCTCACCCAGGCGTGAACACCTAAATGATACAATCCCTCGGGAATTTCTTCGCCTCTTACCATGGTTTTTCCCGTTAGCCTTCTATCGGCGGTATAAAGATCCCAAATTTCCATAAATTTCTCCGGTAAAGTTCGTAAATTCAAAATTAAGCGACACAAATAACTGTCCTATGGATTATATCATATCATTTCCTATAGGCGTATAGAAAAGCTTCGCAAATTCTGCAGCATTCTTACTCTTGGGAAGCGCCCACATGACCTTTGCAACTACGGTCTCGGTGGTCATATCGTATGCCTCGGGCAACTCGTATTTCTGCTTGATGCGAAGTCCGACCTGATAAACGCCCATATCACTTCCCTCGTGAGGCACTTGGGTGGTGATAACGATGCGCACGCCCTTTTCAATAAGCTTTTCGATCTTTTCAACGAATTCGTCGTTGTCGTAGTAAGGCAGACCGCCCACGCCAAAGCTTTCGATAATGACCGCGTGATATCGGTCGGCAATAAAGTCGAAGATGTCCGCGCTCATTCCGGGAATAAGCTTCACAACTATGACCGAGGAGTCTATCTCATCGCAGAAAACAGGCTCGCCCTCGATCTTCTCGCGGATATAGTATTTAACCGAACCGCGGATAAATCCGATCTCGGGAAAATCTATGCTGGAAAAGGCGTTAAAGCTCTTGGTTCGCGTTTTTCTCGCGCGGGTTGCGGCTATTATCTTGTCGCCGAAAACTATATGCACGCCGCAGGCATCGTCGTCGGAGGCATACATAAATGCATCGGTAAGATTTTCGCGCGCGTCGGTGTCGCGCTTCTCTATCGGTATCTGCGCGCCTGTCAGTACGATAGGCTTTTTACTGTTCTGAATGAGATAGTGCAACATAGCCGAGGCATACGCCATGGTGTCGGTGCCGTGGGTGATAACGAAGCCGTCGTAATCGTCATAGACCTTGCGGATATATCTCGCCACCTCGAGCCAATATTCGGGGCGCATATTAGTACTGTCAAGATTGTAAAGCTGAACGGTGGAAACTCTGCAAATATTTCTTACCTCGGGAACGTGAGAAAGCAACTGCTCCGACGCCAGTGCCGGTACAAGTCCGTTTTCACTCTCTGCCGAGGCAATAGTGCCTCCGGTTGTTATTAAAAGAATGTGTTTCATAAAAATCCTTAGCTTTTAAGTTTTATTCGTATTATCTTTTTGGGTGGGAAAAATTCACCAAGCTCAATTCCTACTATCCTTGTGCGGATCGGCTTATCAATTATGGGCAAGAGTGATTTTGCTTTTTTCACCTCGTCAATATTGCCGCAGAAGATCGTAGCATGAGGCACCCATTCAAATCCGTTTGCAAAATCACACGCAAAAAGTTCGCGCAAGTCCAGAAGCTCTTGCGGAACAGTGGGTTCAAGAAAAAGCACTTTATCACCAAAGGTATTATAGCCCACAAGGTCAATACCAAAGCTCTTTCGTTCCGATGCTACACGTTCAATTCTATCTACTAACTCGGTCTGCATTTCGGTTGGATAACTGCCCATTGTCAGATGAAACGGAATTCCCATCGTCTGCGTTCCCTCACCTACTTGCCCGATGATATCAGCCTGTATTTCGGTAAGCTCTTTTTGAGTTTCGTCGTCAAAAACCGCCATAACGGTGAGAAATTTTCTGCCGTTCATTTAAATACCAAATCCTCCGTCTACTCCTATAATTTGAGCCGTTATAAAGGATGCCTTCTCGCTTGCAAGGAAATACACCACCTCGGCTACCTCCGAGGGGTCTCCTATACGGTAAAGAGGCGTCTGCTCGCAAAGCTCCGCCATCTCCTCATCATCGTAGCAGGCGTTCATATCGGTGTCGATAACGCCGGGCTCAACGCAGTTGACGCGAATACCCGAGGGACCAAGCTCCTTGGCAAGAGAGAGGGTCAAGCCTCGCATTCCCGACTTGCTGGCAGAATACGCCGCCTCGCAGGAGGCTCCGCATCTTCCCCACACCGATCCGATATTGACTATCGCGCCGCTCTGCTGTCTCACCATGTCGCGAGTGGCAAGACGGCTCATATAAAATGCGCTGGAGAGATTGGTATTCATCACCTTCAGCCAAGCTTCGTCGGTAACGTCGGTAACAAGACCCGACACACTGATTCCCGCGTTGTTTACAAGCACGTCAACGCCACCGAGATACTCGATCGCCTTATTGTACGCCCACTCCGCCTCGTCGGGGTCGGAAAGATCTGCCTTGATGGGATACGCGCCCGTCTCGGTAGCGCACTCCTCTGCCGCATCGTCGTTTGAGCAATAAATAAACGCAACCGCACACTCATTGCCTGAGAAAAGCTCCACGCAAGCGCGTCCTATACCGCGAGATCCGCCGGTGATAATGACTTTTTTCATATTTGTCTCCAATTTTGAAAAATTTAGTAGAATATCGGTGTTTTTGTCTTTATTTATAATTATATCACTCCAAAGGCTAATTTTCAATAGAAATTATTAATTATTTTTACCAAAGCCCTTGAAAATTAGTAAAATTTGTTGTATAATATAATTTGGTATACGATGTATGCCCTAAAACTGTAAAAAATTAAAAGTACATAATACACAGGAGGTCATTATGGCAAACGCAAGATACGAATCCGCTAAGGAAATCTACGCAAAGTACGGTATTGATACCGAAGCGGCTATCGCAAAGCTTTCCGACGTTAGAATCTGCATGCACTGCTGGCAGGCAGACGACGTAAGAGGTTTCGAGGGTACAGGTACTCTCTCCGGCGGTATTCAGACTACCGGTAACTACCCCGGTGGCGCGCGCAACCCCGACGAGGTTTTTGCAGACCTTGATAAGGCTCTCTCCCTCATTCCCGGAACCCACAAGATCAACGTTCACGCAAACTACGCTATCGCTGAGGATGGCGAGGTTATCGACCGTGACACTATCGAGCCCCGTCACTTCAAGAGATGGGTAGAGTTCGCAAAGGCTCATAACTGCGGTCTCGATTTCAACCCCACCTTCTTCTCTCACCCCAAGGCTTCCGGCCTGACCCTTTCCAGCCCTGACGAAGAGATCAGAGCTTTCTGGATCAAGCACGGTATCGCTTGTATCCGCATCTCCGAGTACTTCGCTCGTGAGACCGGCTACCCCTGCGTTATGAACATCTGGACCGGCGACGGTACAAAGGATATTCCCGGCGACAGAATGGGTCCCCGTCAGAGATACGCTGACTCCATCGACCAGATCATCGGTTGTGGCTACGACAAGAGCCTTGTTTACGTAACCGTTGAGTCCAAGGTATTCGGTATCGGCGTTGAGGCTTACACTGTAGGTAGCGCAGAGTTTTCTCTTGCATACGCTATGACCCGTGGTATCACTCCTCTTATGGATAACGGTCACTATCATCCTACCGAGGTAGTTTCCGATAAGATCCCCGCTCTTCTCGTATTCTCCGATAAGATCGCTCTCCACATCACTCGTCCTATCCGTTGGGACTCCGACCACGTTGTTGCATACGACGATGAAACCCGCGAGATGATGAAGGAGGTTGTTCGTTGCGATGCTCTTGACAGAGTATTCCTCGCAACCGACTACTTCGATGCTTCTATCAACCGTGTAGCGGCTCTCGTTATCGGTATGAGAAACGTTCAGAAGGCACTCCTCAACGCTCTTCTTACTCCCAATGCAGAGATCAAGAAGTACCAGGATGAGGGCAACTACACCATGATGCTTGCTATGCAGGAAGAGATCAAGACCCTTCCTATGGGCGACGTTTGGATGGAATTCTGCGAGAGAAACGGCGTTTGCGGCTGCTCTTGCTGGCTCGAAGAGATCAAGAAGTACGAAGCAGAGGTTCTCTCTAAGAGAGTTTAATTTGTTAGTACATAAAATTAGCGGCTGTCTATGACAGCCGCTTTTTTATGTAGGTGATTAAATTTTATTGAAATGTAGCCCTATATAATCGGCAAGATTATAGCGCCGGAGCTCACAAGCGATTTTATATACTCTATTATCATTTGCGCCAAATCCGGTGACAAAGACTCTACGACGGGAGTCACCAACGCAATGATGCCGCCTATTATTACCAAAAATGGTGCAAGTCCGGCAGAAATGGTTATCAATATAGGTATAAGGATCTCCGCCAATACGATCAAGATTTCTATAATTATGCCAACAACCACTGCGGCAATGGCAATTAAAACAAGCGCAACAACCACTATGACAATGAGTGCAACAATGGCTATAATAACCCCAATGATAATTTCAACAACGGAACTCGATTGAATTACATCTAAAATATCTGTGAATTCCTGTGGAATTTCCAATGACCCGACCGAAATTGAACAGCTCTGCCAATCACAGGGCAAGCCTTGAGTTTGCTCATCGATTGCAATAACCGACAAAGTTGATACACCTATACAAATTAGCACAACAAGAATAATGGATAAAGCCTTTTTCATTTTTCTCTCCAAAGCAATAAAAAAATTATGGGAGTTATCTTGCATTAATTATATCACCAATTGATATAACTGTCAATATATATAATACAAAAAACGGAGAGCCCGCTATTGATCTCTCCATTTTTTATTACATATAATATATTACTTTATCTCCTCAAAATCGGCGGCGCCGTGCTTACAGAGGGGGCAGATGAAGTCCTCGGGGAGGGTCTCGCCCTCGTAAACGTAGCCGCAGATCTTGCAGACGTAGCCCTTTTTGCCCTCGGTCTCGGGCTTGGGCTTAACGTTTTCGTGATAGTAGGAATAGGTCATAGTTTCCCTATCGGAGATAACTCTCGCCTCGGTCACGGAGCAGATGAACATTCCGTGGGTATCGAGATCAACGTACTGTTCAACCTTCAGCGACATAAAAGAATTGATATATCTCGTCAGGAAGGCAAGTCCGTTATCGGAGCGCAAAGCCTCGAAGTCGGCGAACTTGTCCACGTTTCTGCCGCTCTGGAATCCAAATCTCTCAAAAATCGAGAAGGGCGCGTCCTGAGAGAGGCAGTTGATATTCATTTTTCCCGTCTGCTTGATTATATGATGGGAATAATTCTCTTTATTGATGGTAACAGCAATTCGGTTAGGGGTGTTTGTTACCTGAGTTACGGTATTTACGATAAGTCCGTTGTCCTTTTTGCCGTCGTTTGAGGTTACGACGTAGAGACCGTAGCCGATCTTGAAAAGGGCGGTCATATCGTTCTTATTTGCGGTGGCATCCTGCTGTGCGAGGTAGTCGCGGCAGAGCTCCTCGGCAAGAGCTTCAAGCTGACCTGCGCTCTCCTCATTGAGGGCGGAAAGTATCTTTACGGTGTTCTCGGTATAGGTAAGATTCTTGCTCTTTTCAAGCATTCCGCGCATAACCTTGGTCGCCATGGGCGCCCAGCTTCCGTTTTCAACAAAAGCAACGGTTCTGTTGCTGAAATTGCGCTCGGTGAGGTGGTTGATAAACTCTCTCATAAAGGGGAAAATTTCGGCATTATAGGTGGTAGTGGCAAGCACCAGCTTACTATATCTGAAAGCATCTTCAACCGCCTCTGCCATATCGCATCTTGCAAGGTCGTTGACCACAACCTTGGGACAACCGTTGGCTTTGAGCATTTCGGCAAGCTTCATGACCGCCTTTTTAGTGTTTCCATAAACCGAGGTGTATGCGATAACTATTCCCTCTTCCTCAACTTGATAACTTGACCAAGTATTGTAAAGTCCGATATAATATCCAAGATCTTCGCAGAGTACGGGGCCGTGGAGGGGGCAAATTATCTCAATATCGAGGCTTGCCGCCTTTTTGAGCAATGCCTGCACCTGCGCACCATATTTGCCCACGATGCCGATGTAGTATCTTCTTGCCTCGCAAGCCCAGTCCTCCTCTGCGTCAAGCGCGCCGAACTTACCAAAGCCGTCCGCAGAGAAAAGCACCTTATCGTAGCTATCGTAGGTCACGATGACCTCGGGCCAATGCACCATGGGTGCGGTTACAAAGGTAAGGGTGTGCTTTCCGAGAGAAAGGGTGTCACCCTCGCCTACTACTATCTGTCGATCAGAAAAATCCTTGCCGAAGAAGTTCTTCATCATAGCGAAGGCCTTGCTTGAAGAGACTATCTTCGCATCCGGATATGCTTTTACAAAGTTGACGATATTCGCGCTATGATCGGGCTCCATGTGCTGGATGATAAGATAATCGGGCTTTCTTTTGCCAATCACATTCTGAATATTATCAAGCCACTCGTGGGTGAAGCTTGCATCCACGGTGTCCATAACGGCGATCTTTTCGTCGATTATTACGTAAGAGTTATATGAAATACCCTCGGGAACGACGTACTGACCCTCAAAAAGGTCTATTTTGCGATCATTTACGCCCACGTATTTAATATCATTCGTTATTTTCATATTTAAACCTCTTAATTTTCAATTACAATCAGATTATCCATCTAATAAGCGCTGCTCCGTTTATAACATATGTATTAAAAAGCTCAAAAAGGAATTCATACAAATATGCTATGATTTCGGATACTGCATCGCCACCGAGGGTGGTTATAATTCCGGCAATTATTGCCAAAACAGGAGTGAAGATAGTTACAATAGGGCCTAAAACACCGACAATGGCGGTAGCTCCGGTAACAAGTGCACCAAAGACGCCTGTAACCACCGCACCTAAAACTCCAAATACAGTTGCGAGTATAACGACCACAACTATCAAAATGATCAAAAAGATCATAAGAGCAACAAGCAATACGTTTACAACGCCCCAAAATATTGTGCTTATGATACCTAAAACAAATCCAACCTTAACGTTATTGGTGTTATTCCCTTTTTTCTTCGCAATCTTAGCCAAAACTACCGCCGCTATTGCAAAGAGCAACGGAATAAAGCATAGCGTGGGAATCATCAAGGGCAACAATACAACATACGACAAAAAAGTCAGCACGATGATAACAAAGCTCAAAAATCCAACAGTAACCACCGAAGATGCCGATATTATTGCCATTATCATAGAGATAAGTGCAGGGATTCTTCCGGGGATTTTTTTGTCGCTTGAAACTATGTAAGCATTAGCGGTTTCATTAGCTTCCGGCATCAATTTTTCGTTTTCCATATCTTTCTCCTTTAAATTATATTAGCATCGATATTATGCAATCAAAACCATGCACAATCATATACCTAACCCAATCATTAAGATCAAGACTATAAGTAAGAACAACGCTATAAGTAAGAGCAGCAATATCAACAATATCGCAATCAACAATACTATGGGTATAAGCACGATCAATGCTAAAAGCACCGTTCCCAAAATCAATCCGATTGCACTCAAAATCAATCCTGCTGTGGAAAAAGCAGATCTGTACTTGTGCTTTTCATTTTTCGCCGCCAAAAGTATTCCCAAGACCGAAGTTATCAAATTACCAAACAAAAGGCTACAGGAAAGCACTCCCATGATAAAGGATGCTATGGCGAGCTTTTTAAGTGACTTTTCAGACGGACGCTTGCCAAAAAACCTTTCAAAGAAATTTTCGTCGCGGTCGTCATCGTCGTCATGATATTTTACACGCTCGTAATCGTGATCATTTATATGAATAACATCCGGGTCATCAATCACGCCTTCGCCTAGAGAAATATCCTCAAGCTCGATCTCATTTTCATTTAAAATCTTTTCTTTTTTCATATTATCACCATCAAATTTTTTCATTATACACAGCTATTACTCAATAGTACCGCACATCAGATGCGCTTTACTATATTTCCGCTTGCTTTGTAGATCGAGTTTTCGGGAACAACTCCACGAACACTTGATAGGGGGTATACCGAGGAATTTCTTCCTATCACTGTTCCCGGATTAAGTACCGACCCACAACCCACTTCAACGAAGTCACCAAGCATAGCACCTACCTTTTTTCTGCCTGTCTCTATCTTTTCTCCGTCCTGCGACTTGATAACTACAAGGGTTTTATCGCTCTTTACGTTACTTGTGATAGATCCTGCGCCCATATGGGACTTATAACCGAGAATACTGTCTCCCACATAGTTGTAGTGAGGCACTTGAACGTTATCAAAAATAATGCAGTTTTTAAGTTCGGTGGAGTTGCCTACTACACAGTTTTCGCCAACCAAAACGCTTCCGCGGATGAATGCTCCCGGACGCACCTCGGTATTGTGCCCGATAATGCAAGGACCTTCAATGTAATTGTTGGGGTATATCTTGGCGCTCTTGGAAATCCAAACGTTCTCTGCGGTCTTTTCGTAAAGCTCACCATCCAACGTTTCGCCAATGGCAATTACTAATTCTTTAATACCTGCAAGGGCTTCCCAAGGATAGTCAAATCCCGAAAGATATTCGCTTGCCTGCGTATGGCTGAGATCGTAAAGTGCATTTATCTTGACCTGTTCCATATTTTTTCTCCTAACAATCAAATAATTTTTTGCAATATTTATTTCAGCTCGACCACGGTAACACCGCCGTCACCCTCGCCAAACTGACCTATCCTAAAGGTGGAAATTCGGCGGTCTCCTTTGAGAAACTTCCAAAGGGCGGTTTTAAGCGCTCCCGTTCCCTTTCCATGGATAAGGCGAACAGTTCGCACATTTGCCAAGGTCGCTTCGTCGAAATATTTATCGACCGCAAGCCAAGCCTCGTCGCCGGTCATACCGCGGAGGTCGATCTCATCCTTAAACGTGGTGGTTCTCGTCACCGAATACGAAGATGCCTTGACCTTTTTCTCACCGCTTATTACCTTGGGCTCGTTTTCCTTTAAGCGGAGGTTTTTAATGTTAACTCTCGTCTGGAAAATGCCTGCCTGAACGCGAACATTACCAGACTTGTCGGGGTCTTCAAGCAAGGTCGCCTCACTTCCAAGGGTAACGACCTCAACAAGGTCGCCCTTTTTAAGCTTTCTCGGCAGAACGTAGTTTTCATCTATCTTGGGCTTTTCAACGGGGTCAAACTTATCGGAATTCTCTCTCCAATGCTCGCGCACGGCACGTCTTGCTCGGTCAAGCTCGCTACCGAGATTTTCCGACTCCCGTGCCTTGCGCACCTTATCCATCTGCTCCATTATAAAGTCGCTGGATGCCTTTGCGCTGGCAACCATGTTGACCGCCTTTTGTCTTGCCTTATCAAGCTCCTTTTCGCTCTCGGCAAGTCGAGCCTTGATAGTTTTTTCGGACTCAAGCTTAAATCTTTCGTAATCGGCGCGCATCTGCTCGGTCTCCTCGCGAGCCTTTTCCATTTCAATGCGGCTATGCTCAAGCTGACCGATTATATCTTCAAATTTTCTGTTATCTTGGCTAATATACTCCTCTGCCTTATCTATGATCTCGCGAGGCAATCCAAGCTTTTCGGAAATTGCAAAGGCGTTGGACTTACCGGGAGTACCGATTATCAGCTTATAGGTCGGCTTCAAGGTCTCAACGTCGAATTCGCAAGATGCGTTGCAAACACCGGGAGTATCAAGGGCATAGGCTTTAAGCTCGGCGTAGTGGGTTGTTGCGGCACACATAGCACCTCGGCTTCTTACAAAGTCGATAATAGACACTGCCAGTGCCGCGCCCTCAACGGGGTCGGTACCAACTCCAAGCTCGTCGAAAAGAACCAGTGATCTCTTTCCCACCGCTCCCATAAAGGAAACGATATTCACCATATGGGAAGAGAAAGTAGAGAGTGACTGCTCAATACTCTGCTCGTCTCCTATGTCAACGAGGATATTGTCGCACACGGTGACTACGCTTCCCTCGTCGGCGGGGATATGAAGTCCCGATTGCGCCATGAGTATGAAAAGACCCAGAGTTTTGAGAGTTACCGTTTTACCGCCCGTATTGGGGCCGGTGATTATCATAGTATCAAATCCGTCGCCCAAGCGCACGTTAATGGGAACTACCTTATCCTTGTCGATAAGGGGATGTCGCGCTCTTTTAAGCTCCACAACTCTCTCCTCTGTAACGATAGGAGAGGAACCGTTTATTGCAAAGGACATCTGCGCGCAGGCAAATGCAACTGCCAACTCGGTTATATTTCTGTAATTGAGCCAGATAGCGTCCGAGTTTTCGGATACGTGAGCGGAAAGTGCAGCAAGTATCTTATCTATCTCGTGCTGCTCCTTGGATTCAAGCACGCGAAGCTCGTTGTTGGCTTCCACCACCGATGCGGGCTCGACGAAAATAGTCGCACCCGAGCTGGAGGTATCGTGGATGAGACCCTTGACCTCATTCTTGCACTCTGCCTTTACCGGAATAACGTATCGACCGTTTCTGGTGGTTACTATGTTTTCCTGCAAATATTTTGCGTGAGAGCCGCCCTGAACGTACTTTTGGAGGGTCTCTTTTATTTTGTTGTTAGTAATTCTTATCTGTCTGCGGATGTTGGCGAGCGTATCGGATGCCTCGTCGGCAATAAGCTCCTCGGAGATTATCGAGCGGCTTATCTTCTCTTCAAGGGTGCGGTTGGGCATAAGTCGGTCAAATACCTCATCAAGCACCGTATCGAAAAGATGGTTGCCATGGCAGTAGTCGGAAAGCATTCTTGCAGTGCGAAGAACGCTTGCAATCGCCAAAAGCTCACCCGGTGACAGTGTTGCTCCCTTGTCTGCTCGCTCGCAGGACTCGGACACGTCCTTGACCATTCCAAAGCTGGGCATACCCTTTGCATCGCAAAGCCTTTTGGCATCGGTAGTTCTTCTCTGTCTCTTTAGCACGACCTCGATGTCGAATGAGGGCATAAGAAGCCTTGCCACGCTTTTAGCTCCCTCTGTGGGAGCGTAGGTCGCCAGCATTTCGCATATCTTATCAAATTCAAGCGAATGAAGTGTTTTTTCGTTAAAACTCATTTTGTGTAAATATCAATATATTAATCAAATTTTTTAATTCTTTCTGCAATAGCCTCGGCATCAAGTCCCGAAGCCTTAAGATAGCTCCATCCCGTTTTTCTCGTTATGAAAGCATCCTTTGCGGCAAGAATATCGTACTTAACTATGTCGAGCACGCCCAAAGCGCGAAGAGATTCGGCAAGCATCATTCCAAATCCTCCCGCCTTTATCTCTTCTTCGACAAAAAGAAGATTTTCGGGTCTTGCGCTCTTTAAAATTTCAAATATCTCTGCAGCAAGGGTATCATAAGGAGCCAGATACTCACAAAGCAATATTCCGACTTCGCTCTTCTGCTCCTCAAGAGACTCTTTTGCTTTTATACACTCTGCCGCGATGCGCCCGTGAGTGATAATTATAGTTTTCGGCAGGCTCTCGGCAGAAAAATCAGCTTTGATACCGATTGTTTCAAATTTTCCGTCATAGTAGAATGCAGATTTAATACTATGATTCTCGCTTCCCGAGGGGTATCTTATCATAGAAACGTGAGAAGCATTGACCGCCTCCTTCAAAGAAAGCTGCAAGCCTTCATAGGTCACGGGAGCATATATCTTAACTCTCGGAATCTGGGAGGCAAACGCTACGTCAAATACACCGTGGTGTGTCGCACCGTCGCTCTCATTAAAGCCTGCTCTGTCTACACAGAATACCACGGGAAGTCGCTGAAGCGCCACATCGTGTATTATCTGGTCATAGCTTCTCTGCAGGAAAGACGAATATACCGCAAAAACAGGCTTGTATCCGCCGGCGGTAAGACCCGCCGCAAAGGTAGCCGCATGCTCCTCGGCAATTCCAACGTCAAAAAATCTTTTTGGAAATTCGGTGGCAAATCCGTCAAGTCCCGTGCCCGAGCTCATAGCGGCGGTTATGGCACAAATCTTTTCATCCTCACGAGCCAGCGAGCTTATGGCCTTACCAAACTCGGCAGAAAAGTTTGTTTCATTGACCGATGCACACGCGGGGCGAACTCCGTGATATTCTCCGGGATTTTCCTCGGCAAGCTCATATCCCTTGCCCTTTTGGGTCTTAAGGTGGACAAGCACACTCTCACCTGCACCCTTTGCCGCCTCAAGGAGTGCCTCTACGTCCTCATAATTGTTTCCGTCGGCAGGACCAAGATAATAAAGCCCCATATCCTCGAAGTAATTACTTCCGTAAAGCTTATTTTTAATTGATTTTTTAATATCTCTTATCTTACAGAACAGCCAATTTCCAACCAAAGGGAGCTTTTTGATAAAGGAAGCGGTTGCCTTTTTAGCCTTAAAATATCCTCTCTTACGGCGAAGCTTTGATATGCTATTCGCAAATCGTCCGATATTTTTAGAAATTGACATCTCATTTTCATTGAGGATAATTATAAGCTTGAGATCTCGCTCACAATTATTAAGAGCCTCATGTATCATTCCACCGGTAAATGCACCGTCGCCAAACACCACCACAGTATATGCATCCGAGCCGGAAATTCTGTCTGCTTTAGCAAATCCGAGACCTGCAGAGAGTGACGTGGAGCTATGACCCGCACCGAAACAATCGTATTCACTTTCATCGCGGTTGGTAAATCCAGTAAGTCCGCCTGCCTGTCTGAGGGTGTCAAATCTTTCGTATCTTCCCGTAAGAAGCTTATGTGTGTAGCTTTGATGCCCAACGTCAAATATAACGTGGTCGTGAGGGCAATTAAACACTCTATGTATGGCAACACTCAACTCAACCGCACCGAGATTGGATGCTAAATGTCCGCCGTTTTTCTCGGTTACGTCCACTATGCAATCTCTTATCTCACCGCAAAGCGTGCCTATTTCTTCTGCATTCAAAGTCTTTAAGTCTTCGGGAGAGTTAACTCTACCGAGATATTTATACCTATTTTCCATCGACAGAGACTCCTCTCTACAAAAATAATAAAATATATAATTATACATAATATATTCTATCACTTTTTTTTGTTCATGTAAAGAGGTTTTCAACAAAAAAGCGCAATAATACAACAAATTACAAAAAATTTACAAAAAGAAGGCTATCCAAAACGGATAGCCTTCTTTTTGTAAATATTAGTTATTCCTTGTAGAATTTAGCAGCGCCGATTTCAATGTATTCGCCCTTGGTATCCTCACCCTTATTGTAATTGTGAGTGCCATCAAGAACAAGCTTGAGTTGATTATAGCGGTAATCAAGAATGCTTTCAGACTCGGGAAGAGTGATGGTAATAGTCATATTGCCCTCTTCGTCCTCGCCCATCTCGAAGGTGCCTTCAACGGTGGTCTTCTTGGAGTCGTCGCCGTAGGTTACCTCAACAGTTTCACCGGAGAACTTAAGTGCATAAGCCTCATTGCTGTATGTTCCCGAAGGAGCGTTGGAGCAAGATGCCAATGCAAAGCATGCCATAATAATTACAAGTGCAAGTGAAATAATTCTGATATTTGTTTTTTTCATAGTATAATTCCTTTCTTAAAATGAAAATCTCAAACAAATTGCTTGTACTCTAATTATATACAATTTGCCGCTTTTTGTCAATAGTGTTTTTATGAATTTCACATAAAGTCAACAAGTTTTCACTGTTTTTTGTTTATTTTTACCTTATTGACCACATCAATTATCGAAACTATAACCACAAAAGCTATGCAAGCATACACCACAACATTACCGATAAGCGAATACAAGGTGGTATCATTTCGCATTTGGACGTCAGAAATAATATAACCTCGTTCCATAGCACCGAGATTCTCATTCACGTTACCCATAGGGTCTATTATAGAGGATATTCCAGTATTGGCGGCACGGACAACATATCTGCCGCTCTCGATGGCACGAAGACGGGATTGAGCGTTATGCATAGAGAGCGCGGCACTGTCGCTGAACCACGAATCGTTGGTGGATACTGCAATCAGCTCTGCACCGTTCCTTGCCGCCTCCCAAACCACCTGCTCGTATATTGAGTCGAAGCATACGGCGCAGCCGATATTTCCCTTCTCTCCGTCGATCACAACGCTTTCTTCACCCGCAGAAAGGTCATCGGAGAGCATATTTATGTCTGCCAAGGGCGGGAATATTGCGGTGACAAAGCTGCGCATAGGCACAAACTCGCCAAACGGAACAAGCCTCTGCTTACTGTATACGTCCTCGTTTACCTCACCCTTACTGTTGATCTCAAGTATGGAATTTCTGAGCTGCCCGGTCTCCTCATCTCGTGTGAATACCGAAATAATAAGGGTTATATCGTTATCTCGCGCAATGGCGGTTATGGCATCGTAATAGTCCTGTCTTTCGGCGAGGACAATGGGGATCGCCGTCTCGGGCCAAACAACGATTTCCGCTCCCTCGTTTGCCGCCTGCCGAGTGAGATCCTTATAAATATTTAATACGTTGGCTGTCTTTCCGTTCCATTTTTCGGTAGAAGAAATATTGCCTTGAATAGCCGCCGCCTTGTAGGTCTCTCCGCCATCCTTGTAGGATAACGTAACACCGATACCAAGCGTGAGATTGATCACAAAAAGCGATGCGGCAGAGATTATAGCCATTCTTCTTATTCCCTGCTTGATTATTGCAATTGCCAAGAAGAAATTCACGGCAACTATCATGAACGTTATAAAATAAGAACCGAAAAGCGATGCACTGCGAAGCAAAAGTGTGAAATTTATCTGACCCAAGGGAAGTCTTCCCCACGGAACGCCCCACCAGCCGAAATTCTGCCACCACTCGGCAATTACCCAAAGAGATGCCATTAATATAGGCAACAGATAGCATCTTTTTTTAATAAATTCCGTCCTTGCCATCAGCACGAAGACAACAAAACCGAGAGCGCTGAATATCGCCTGAAGGAATGCCGTTCCAAAGCATGCAAGGATAACCACGATAAGAGAAATACCATTGGATAAGCCTGCAAAATCCAATGGATACATATAGAAAAACCAATGGAATGTAACGGCATAGTAACTCATAAAAAACAGCAATCCCATTCCATAAGCTCTAAATGGACGCACTTTTTCGCCCTCACACATCCACATAAGCGCAAACGCCATCGGAATAAGCGATATCCACTGCAAAAATCCCAATTCCGGAATCACCAAAGGCAGTGCAGTCAAAAAACCGCCGGGTATCAATGCAAGAGGAATTTTGTGCTTAACTATGAAATCTTTCATATAATTCCCCTCTTATCTCTTCTCTCGAAGAAATTTTTCAATTTTTTCGTATGCGCCCGAGTATTCCTGAACGAACCAAACTTCGGATGGGTCAAGATTTACCTGCTTGCCCGAAAGGTAGCCGAGATAACCCTCGTCCTTGCCGAAATCGAATATCAGTCTATAGGAATAGAGCGCTTGATATTTGTAGCCGCGAGCACGGTCGTCACGGTTAACTCCGTATTTGCCGTCACCCAGCAGAGGGTGACCGATATGCGCCATGTGGGCGCGGATCTGGTGAGTCCTACCCGTAACAAGCTCAACCTCACAAAGGGCGCTGTCACGTCGCTCGGAAATTACCTTGTACTTGGTAATAATATTTTTGTAGCCGTCCTTGGGCTTATCCGAGATAGTAACAAGATTGTCCGCGCTGTTCTTTTTGAGGTAGCCCGTCAGGGTATCTGCGCTCTTTTTAGGCTTGCCGTGAACGGCACAAAGATAGAACTTTCTTATCTCATCGTTCTTTATCTTTTCGTTCATCACGCGCAAAGCCTCGGCATTTTTAGCCGCAATAACTATGCCGCCCGTGTTTCTGTCGATGCGATTGCAAAGCGCGGGAGCAAATGACTGCTCCTCGTCGGGATCATATTCTCCTTTTTGAAAAAGATACGCCTTGATGTGCATTATAAGGGTATTCTCCTTTGCGCTGTCGTCCTCGTGGACGAGAACGCCGGGACGCTTGTTGCACAAGATGATATTATCATCCTCGTAAGCGATGTCGAGCTTGGGCGTGATACGGGAGAGAGCGCCATCATCCTGCTCGGGCGAGCCGAAAAATTCATCTCTGATAAAGAGTTGGATTTCGTCACCCTCAACAAGTATCTGCTTTTGCTCACAACGCTTGCGGTTGACCTTTATTTTTTTGGTTCTTATGTACTTATACATAAGCGACGCAGGTAACCCCTTGACAGCCTTGGTGAGGAACTTGTCAAGTCGCTGCCCCGCGTCATTTTTGTTGATCTTCAATATTTGCATATTTAACCTTCACGAAAATTTGAGATTGCGGAACCCTTTTATTCTAAAGGGTTCCGCAAGTTTTAAAAATTACATTGTACCGAAAATTCTGTCGCCAGCGTCACCGAGACCGGGAACGATATAAGCATGATCGTTCAGCTTTTCGTCGAGAGACGCGGTGTAGATGTCAACATCGGGATGGTCTCCCTGAACCTTTGCAACTCCCTCGGGAGCGGCAACGAGACACATAAACTTGATCTGCTTGCATCCTGCCTCCTTAAGCTTGGTAAGTGCATCGCTTGCAGAGCCACCGGTAGCCAACATAGGGTCAACGAGGATCACGATTCTCTGGTCTATGTCGGAGGGGAGCTTGCAGTAGTAAGTAACAGGAAGGTGAGTTTCGGGATCACGGTAAAGACCAATGTGACCAACCTTTGCAACGGGAACGAGGTCAAGAAGACCGTCTACCATACCGATACCTGCACGAAGGATAGGAACGATAGCAAGCTTTTTGCCGGAAATGGTGTAAGCCTTGGTTCTCTGAACAGGAGTGTCGATTGTGATCTCCTCAAGGGGAAGATCTCTGGTCAATTCATAGCCCATAAGCATTGCGATCTCGTTGAGAAGCTCGCGGAAGTCCTTGGAACCGGTCTTCTTGTTTCTCATAATGGAAAGCTTGTGCCGAATAAGGGGATGATCTACAACGTGAAGTGTGCTCATAATAATATTCCTTTCTGGCATGCAGATTTTATATTCTTATATTATTATAACTCATTATTTTATCTTTTTCAAGTCTTTTTTTCAAATTAGCAAAAAAGAACTGTTTTTTCCTCGGTTTCTATTGACTTTTCAATTTGACGGCTGTATAATTTCTTTATAAACCTTTCTTCTGAAAGTGAGGATACATAATGGAAGATAAGCACAATATAGAGCTCCCCACCGCAAGTACAACAGAAGCCACAAAAATAGCTGAAAACGGTTGGAATTGTCCTGAATTTAAGGTGTCGGGCATTTTCGCATCTCATATGGTGCTTCAGCGCGAAAAACCTATTAAAATATGGGGGTTTTCCACCCACGTCGGCACTAAAGTAGCCGGTTGCTTTATGGGTGAGACCGTCACCGCGACCGTTGGCGAGGACAATCGCTTTGAGCTTGGTTTTTCGGCTCGTCCCGAATGTGAAAACCCTCAAATAATGATAATCTCCGACGAATTTGACCACACCGTCACCTTTGAAGACGTGCTTATTGGAGACGTTTGGATAATAGGCGGTCAGTCCAATGCAGAGCTTCATTTAGCCCCCTGCATGGCACTCACTCCCAGCATGGATTTCTATGCAGGCGACAATTTCCGCATATTCTTCCAAAAGGGCTCGGAGGGCATGGCACTTGCCAGAGAAAGCAATATTTCCCAGCCCGATATCATTAATCCCCGGTGGACTTGGAGCCGCCCCGATGAGGAAAACTCACTTAATTGCTCGGCAATCGGTTGGTATTTTGCCAAACAGCTCATAAAGTACATCGGTACCCCTATCGGAATCGTTATGATGGCGGCAGGCGGCGCCTGTATGCGCGAGCTTATGCCCACCTCTCTCGCCCATTCCTTGGGTTACACCAAGGGCGCAAACACGAGAATCGGGGGCGTGTACGATACACTTATCAATCCGCTTGTTCCTCTTGCATTCAAGGCGCAGATCTTCTTCCAGGGCGAGAGCGAAGGCTGTTGGCTCTCCTGCGCTGATAAGTACGACACCGACTTGGCTGCTTTTTTTGAAGACGAAAGAAAGCGTTTTGGTCAGAATTTCCCCATATACAACGTTCAGCTTTGCGATTACGGCGATAACTGCTTCAATCATTTTCCCGCTCTTGACATAGTAAGAATAAAGCAGTTTGACGCGCTTTCTCTTGTCCCCGATATGACCTTGACGGTTGATATGGACCTTCCCTCTCCCGAGGGTTGCGATTGGGCGCACTCCCCAAGAAAGCTTGAGCTTGCAGAAAGACTTGCAAAGCTTGCGCTTGCAAAAGAATACGGTGTGGGTTCTGTTATGAATGCGCTCTCCCCCCGTCCTACGTTTGCATCATTGTCTGCTGATAAAAAAGAGATTTTAATCAGCTTTGCCGACGTAGGCACCGGTCTTATCGTTACAGGTCACGACCCCAAGAGCAGTATAGACCTCCCCGTAGGCGGCTTCTCCATCGGATCTTACGATGGCACACACGATAACAGAAAGCCTGCCGAGGCAAAGATAATCTCTCGCAGTCAGGTAATCGTTACCGTGCCCGAGGATGCAGATACCTCTTGTGTAAACTACTGCTTCTCTATCCGTGTCGAGCCCGAGCTTTATAACGGCAACAATCTCCCTTGCCCCTCGTTCTCAATTAAGGTTTCGCAATAATCAATTAAATTTTGGGCGGACATTGTCCGCCCTTTTTAAATTCAAATTTTGATTTATCAGTGGGATAACGACACCCTAAAAACGTAGGGCGGGGCCGATTTGCTTGCAAATGAGGTGTCGCCGT
>JAZOMF010000082.1:0-3146 GCA_045653805.1 Eubacteriales bacterium | reverse complement strand
TACTATAAGCAGATCGAGGATCTGATGGAGGAGTACTACGATTATTTGGATGTGTCTGTTCAAGACAGACCGTACGACCTTTGAGGACGTACAAAAAAGAGCACTACGGTGCAACAACAGATTAATTATCAGGAGGTAAAGATAATGGTAAAGCTTAGTTTACAGTTCTTTGCTCATAAGAAGGGTGTAGGTTCTACCAAGAACGGCCGTGATAGCGAAGCCAAGCGCCTTGGCGTTAAGAGAGCTGACGGTCAGGCAGTACCCGCCGGCAACATCGTCGTAAGACAGAGAGGAACAGCTATCCATCTCGGAAACAACGTTGGTATCGGTAAGGATGATACTCTTTTTGCTCTTATCGACGGTAAGGTTAAGTTTGAGCATAAGGCAGGCGGAAGAAAGCAGGTTAGCGTATACGCTGACTAATTCTTCCTACATTATAGATAAAGGATGCGGAAATGCCGCATCCTTTATCTATATTTGCGACCTTCCACTTTTACCTTATACTGCGTTGCTCCTCGTGTGCAGCTTGACGTAGGGAAATCTACGCTCACGCAAGCTCCCGCTTGCTTGTTCGAGTTTGCTAAAGCAAACATCGACTTCGCCTTGCTTTCTCCGGTGCGCCTTGCCTACGAAAAAATTCGAGGGGCTACTTTATTTTAAAGAGATAGAAAAAAGATATTGTTTTTTGCCTTGAAATGTGGTAAAATTGAGATGAAGAAAGAGAATTTTGAGGTAAGATTATGAAAATTCTTTACGAGGATAAATATCTGTTTGTTTGCGAGAAGACCGTTGGGGTGGAGTCGCAATTGAGCAGCAAAAATAAAGAAGATATGCTCACTCTTTTATCTGAGTACAGAAGGGGAAGGGGCGAGGACGGTTATATTGGCGTAGTTCATCGCTTGGACACGGCAACGGGCGGAGCGATGATATATTCCAAGAGAGAGGATGTGACGGGCAAGCTTTCGGCTTTAGTGCAATCGGGTGACTACAAAAAGGTTTATCTTGCGGTGATACACGGAGATCCTGCGGAGCAGTCGGGCGAGATGCGCGATCTGCTTTTTCATGACAAGCAAAGAAACAAGTCTTTTGTTTGTGAGAAAAAGAGAAGTGGAGTCAAGGAAGCGATATTGAATTATCGGGTTTTGGAGACTGTAGAGGAAGATAATGGCGAAAAGAAGTCGCTTGTTGAAATTGAGCTTGTTACGGGCAGAACGCACCAGATTCGCGTACAGTTTGCATCGAGAAAGATGCCATTGGTAGGTGACGGAAAGTACGGAAGCCGAGATAATCGCGCAACCTGCGCTCTTTGGTCGCACAAGGTGGAGTTTACGCACCCCGTGACGAAAAAGCGCATTGGTTGTGAAAGTGTGCCCGCGGTGAGCTATCCGTGGAATATGTTTGAAATATAAAGATTGAGTGATTGCGACAAAAAGGTTGCGGTCACTCAATTTCTTTTTATGTGTTTTCTGTGTTGTTTAGGAACTCTGTTATCGAGCAAAACAGCATAAACGCCACTCTTTGGCGGTACTCGTGGGTTTCAAAAAGTGCAGCCTCGTCGGGGTTCGAGAGAAATCCGCATTCAACCAGTACGGCGGGGGATTGCGCGTTGTGGAGCAGATTTATGGCGCTGGTCGCCTCCTTGCAAAGACGGTAATTTTCGCTCTGGAGCTGCTCTTGGTTGGTCTCGCGTATCATCTCGGCAAGTGGCAGGGAATCGGCGTTGTTGGGAGAAAACCAGACCTGAAGCCCCGAATATTTGGGGTCGGTAAAAGAATTCATGTGGATGCTGACGAAGATGGCATCGGGAGTGCTGTCTGCCACGGCAAGACGCGCCGCCAAATCCAATTTTTTCTTTCTGCCTTGGTAATTTGTATTGCGGTCGTAGAGCAGGCGGTCATCCTCGCGGGTCATTATCGCGTTTATACCGTTTGCACGCAGCATATCGCAAAGCATTTGCGAAATTTCAAGATTTATATCTTTTTCCACAAGACCTGCGGCACTGGTGGCACCTCCGTCCTCGCCGCCGTGACCAGCGTCGATTATTACGGTCGTATATCTTGGCGTTTGTATGCTTGAGGAGAGAATTTCTCCGTTGTTTTCGGTGGGCTTTAGGTTAACTACACGTAGCAGATAGGCAAGCGCGAGAATGATTGCTGAAGACAAGATAAAGAAGAGCAGGGCTTTTATCCATAATCTATATTTCATAAGGATTCTCCTTGTATTTTAGGTGTACTTTGAAAGTCTATTATCTGTCGCGGATTTTTATGCTTTTTATTGTAGTTTTGTGCGAAAAAACAAGCAAAATGCATCAAGATAAAATCTGCTTTGGTCATAATGCGACATTTTTTATAAATGAGGTGAAAAATCGGTAAAAGCGCTTGACAAGTCAGATAAAATATTGTATAATACAATTTAATATAATATAATCGGATAATGTTTACCCAAACAGAAAGGACACGAAAATGAATTTCTTTGATGAACTTGAAAATTTCGACAAAGAGGTGTTCGACGCCTGCTCTTTGGAGCTTGACCGTCAAAGACACAACATTGAGCTTATCGCTTCAGAGAACATCGTTTCAAAGGCGGTTCTTTTGGCAGCAGGCACAGTTCTCACCAATAAGTATGCCGAGGGTTTCCCCGGTAAGCGTTACTATGGCGGATGCCAGTGTGTTGACGTAGTTGAGAACATTGCCCGCGAGAGAGCAAAGCAGCTCTTTGGTGCTGAGCACGCTAACGTTCAGCCTCACAGCGGCGCATCTGCTAACCTTGCGGTATTCTTCGCACTCCTTCAGCCCGGCGACACCGTTATGGGTCTTAATCTGGCACACGGCGGTCACCTCTCCCACGGTTCTCCTGTTAATATTTCGGGTAAATATTTCAATATAGTTCCTTACAGTGTTGACGACGATAGCGCAATGCTGGATTACGATAAGATCCGTGCAACCGCACTTGAGTGTAAGCCCAAGATGATCATCGCGGGTGCCAGCGCATACTCCAGAACCATCGATTTTGAGAAGATCTCCAACATTGCAAAAGAGGTTGGTGCTTACTTCATGGTTGACATGGCGCACATTGCAGGTCTTGTGGCTGCGGGACTTCATCCCAGCCCTGTTCCTTACGCTGACGTTGTTACTACCACCACTCAC
>JAZOMF010000081.1:0-4518 GCA_045653805.1 Eubacteriales bacterium | reverse complement strand
CGCGATTGTGTAGGATCGCTACCTTGCCAACCGTTTCGCCGTCTTCTATAATCGGCACGCGGTCTAAGATAATGCTTTCCTTACTGATATTGATGTTAAACTCTTTTCCTTCCAGTCGGATAGCGTTTGAGAGAATGGTATCCCCTGCGCAGTCAATGCTCTCTCCCACAACGATCTTTTCTACGTCACCCCAAAGCATTTGCAGTGCGGCGGCGTTACAGTATTGGATCACACCGTCATTGTCCACTGCGATAATTCCTTCCTTCAGAGCCTCAAGCGTGTTGTCACGCATCTTATACATTGAGGTAAAGACGTCAGGCTCGTATCCAAGCAGGCTGCGCCTGAGCTTTTTGGAAAGGCTTGCAGTAATTATGACCTCAATTGCAATGGCAACAAGCGTAATTCCGGCAAACATCAGAAGCGTCTGCATAGTTTCCGTTTTGATGTTCTCCATCAGCATAATTGCCATGACAAATCCGATGTACTCGCCGTCACTATCGTATATGGCGGCATAAGCTCGTCTTTGCTTACCGGAAGGTCCTACGTCATCGGTTGTATAGTATTCGCCCGATTCCTCGTCAAACACAGGCATCGTTCCCTCATACTGGGTTCCGATCAATGATGAGGTGGAATGGTAAATTCTCGTTCTATTCTTATCAACAATAGAAATAACGTCGATGTCGCTAAGAGACTCCTTTAAGGAGTTCAGATATTCGGAAAGTACGTCACTTCCTTCAATATCGTCACTGATCTCTTGCTTAGTGATAGGTGATCTTGCAATCGTTTCCGCAAAGTTCTGCAGATTGCGGTCGCGCTTTTCGGTCTCGTATCTTAGATTGATTATCGTTCCAACCGCTCCGAGCAAAATAGCAAGCGTTACGATCAGGATGAGCTGTGAGCGGAAAAGCATACGCTGGATGCCCTTGAGCGTCACTTTGCTCGACTGTTTATTTTTCTTTTCTTTGATGATGCTCATATGACCTCCCCGAGCTCCTGCCCAATTTTATTTTAAATATTATACCATAAGTTCGACGATATTTCAATAAAATCACTTACGAAAAGACTTTTGAAAGTAAAATAAATGCCGAAAAAGAAAAAATATCTTTCTATTTTTCGAAAAATTGCCTTTTTAAAGAAGCCGTGATATCATATAGCCACAACAAAGAAAAAGGAGATAAAATCATGGGACAGATTTTAGAAACAATTATGCTGCTTTGCTTCGGCTTCTCTTGGCCGCTCAACGTCATCAAGGCTTACAAAGCAAAAACCACCAAGGGCACAAGCTTGCCTTTCATCATTTTGATCATTACAGGCTACGTTGCCGGTATCACTGCAAAGATCCTCACCAATCAAATCAACTATGTACTAATCGCTTATATCCTTAACTTAGCAATCGTTTCTATAAACGTATTAGTATACCTCAGAAACTATGCGCTCGACAAAAAAAGAATGGTAAAAGGAGAATTGAAAAATGCTTAACGACATGGTAAAGAAATATCAGAAATTAAATGAGCTTGCAGAGCAAGGCGGAATCGTTCTGTTCGGTTGCGGTGAAGATCTCAGTATCCCACTGTGCGAAATCAAGCAGTCCTTCAGTGTGGATGAGCAGCTTTATAACAGAAGTGTTTTTGATCTCTCTCTTGCAGATGCCTGCGAGGTCTACTGTCAGTGTGTTGCTTCCTTGAAGCCCGATACCCTCTTTCTTCATCTTGGAGAGCTTGACAAGAAGCTTTTCACCGAAAATCCCGGTAAATTTTCTGAGCTTTATACAGAGCTGATTAAGGCTATAAAGCAGGAAAATCCCAATTGCTGCATTTCCGTTGTATCTCTCAAGAACGAAGATAACGACGAATGCGTTACCTCAATGAACAAGCTCTTAAAGGACATCGCAACAGTTAACCTGTGTGAATTTACCGACATCTCTCATAAGACTGTATGGAATCCGAAATCGTCGATGGCGACATCTTCCTTCCTGCACTCTATCGGATTTGTTCGTCCCTTGAAGCAAAAGCGCTCTTCCTACGACCTTGCAAGAATGCTCTACCAGTTTGCATAACATAAAACAGCCCTCGCTCCATTTCGGAACGAGGGCTGATGTTTTAGTTTGCATTTACTTTTTCACAAATGAGGTGCTTCTGCTCATCGGTAAGCTCCCAATCAACAGATATTTCAAGGATATACTTATCGTAGCAGATGAGGAAGGCATTATCCGATTCTCCGTTTCGGTAGAGTTCCCAAGCCTTGCTTGCTCCCCAATCGGTTGCATCCGTTTCGATATACTCGTATTCGGAGTTCCATCCTTTCCATTCGTCATAATGATGGTAAAGAGTATCCACCACAAAATCGTATAGGAACGGCATTTTTACCTCGGTGATAGTGTACTGCATCGTGGGAGAATGGTCATAGGTGTTCGGGTGCTGCGAAGAACGGTATTGACCGAGCATAATGGAATCTTCTTTTCCGCGCGTTTTGAGATAGTCGCTATCGTCAACATCAAGAAGCTCTCCGATCGTGAACGGAAGCTCCTTCAGATCACTTTTAAACGCACCGTTTCTAATACCCAAAATCGTTACGGCAGTTAGCGCACCCATCAATACGAAGGCGAGTGTGAAGCTCGCCGCAAAGGTCAACGCCTTGTTCGTACCTGCCTTAACCTTTTTCTTTTTTAGGAATGCTTTCACACCGTTTACCAACGGGAAGCCTGCAAGGAATATCAGCAGATATGCCGTCATATAGAACTGCAAGCCCGTATTGGCAAGGGAGATCAGATACAGAACGACCGACACAAGCATAAACACTACGATTCCAAATCCGAGCTTTCTGTGTCCGCGCGTTTCAAGGAATACGCCTTGCTCTGACAATTTCTTCGCTTTGCGACGCCAATCGAAATAGGTGATTAGCTCGATGCAAGAGTAAACAAATGCGACAATGCACCATATACCTGAGAACAATCTTATAGAGCTTGAAAGCAGAAGTATCGGATCACCGAGCATTGTGCTGATAAAACTTGCGCCAAGAGTAAAACCAAGGAACAACATCAAAATATAGCTTACAAGCACGGTTTTCTTGACGGAACGGTGGATGTTTTCGACTTCAAGCACAGGATCGGTTTCAATCGGCACAGGATTTTCATTCTCGTTGTAGAACACCTGCATCTGTACCGTCTGCGTAGCGAGCTTCCACCCCGAATGCTCGCAGAAATCATTGAATGCCTGCTGTTCTTCGGTTGGCTCGGGTTCAAAGTCGGTAACGGTGGCATAGTAGGATACCGAGAAGTGTATCTTCTTCGGCTCTATGCGGCGGTAAGTCCAACGGAAAGCGGATATCTTTTCAAGAAGCCATCCTTCCGCAGCCATCTGTTCAAGATGCTTTTCAATTCCTGTTTTGTCGTAAAAGGTGAAAAACTCAACTTTCTTTTTAATATCTTTCATTGGGTGTCCTCCTTTCCCATAAGACGCTGATAATCAGAAACAAGACTATTCAAGCGTTTGTACTCGTTATCAAGCAGCTCTCGTCCTTTGTCGGTGAGAATATAACATCTGCGCCTGCCTTCCGCTTTGGTTTCCTTTATCATATCCGCATCAAGGAACTGTTCAAGAAGGTTATACAGCGTTCCCGAACCGACCTTTACTCTGCCGTCTGTCATCTGAGGTACTTTATCCATAATGTCCATTCCGTAACATTCAGAGGAAAGACAAAGAAGGATATAGTACATCTGCTCTGTCAAAGTTTGAAATTTTGCTCTTGGCATAGTATTATCACCTCCATTGTCGAATATCGACACTCTGTATTTATATTATAATATCGAATATCGACAATGTCAAGAGGTTTTCTGAAAAATTCACAGATGGGCAATAAAAATCCCTCGCTCCATTTCGGAACGAGGGCATAACTTTTAGAACAGACCTCTGTTATATTTGAATTGTGCGTATAAGATAAAAGCTAATCCAATCAGAACGCCTACACCTATTGCCAACCCGCTTGCCGCTATGTTGCCTAACGCTTCTATAACGGCTCCGGCAATTATTCCCACGCCTGCAATAAGCGTTCCAAGACCGACAAACATACAATAAGCCTTTTGGTTCTCCTTCGCTACCTTACGGCGATTGTACCAATGGATCGTGCCAATGTTTCCGCACATATTGAAGATACCAAGCAATACAAAAATAACACCTAATCCTAACTGAACCAAACTCTCTCTCAACGGTTCGATAAAGATGAACCCCAATATAAACAGACCGATAGCGCAACCTGCCGCAAAGCCGATGATGACCTTTTTCTGTTGGTCGATAGTTTTATTCTTCGACACAAGAATTTCTTCATTGCTCTTGTTGGGGATCAGCTCGTCGATTGTGATGTCGAAATAGTCGGCTAACAGTTTGAGCGACCCGTCATTCGGCAATCCCAAGCCATTCTCCCATTTTGCAACGGCAGATCTCGAGATATGTATATCGGCTGCGAGCTTTGCTTGCGAGATGCCTTTTTCGCTCCGCAGTTCTTTTAATTTTTCGGAAAACT
>JAZOMF010000080.1:0-13169 GCA_045653805.1 Eubacteriales bacterium | reverse complement strand
AGGGGTTTGAACGATTTCAAATTCGTAGGGGACGGCGCCCTCGACGTCCCGCAGACATTGGTTTCAAATCGTTCCCAACGGCGGGAGCAAGCCCCCGCCCTACATTCGTTTATCTCCCCGATAAACATCAATTTATCAACTTAATGCAACAAATTCCGTATTTGCTCTTGACATTACGCCAAAAAGGTGATATGATATTGCTGTTTGTGCGAAAATAACTGATAATATAATAAATAGGAGAAAAAATGTTTAAAAAGAAAGTGGCATCTATTCCCGACGGAGCGGGAACAGAAAATAAAATGGGCACGATGCCCGTAAACCGCCTGCTTATCTCCATGGCCCTTCCCATGGTGGCATCAATGCTGGTGCAGGCGCTTTACAATATAGTCGACAGCCTTTACGTAGCAAGAATATCTGACACTCCCGATGAGCTGACCGCCATCTCTCTCGCCTTTGCGGCGCAGAACTTTATGATAGCGGTTGCGGCGGGTACCGGTGTTGGCATAAACGCGCTACTATCCAAAAGCCTTGGCGAGAGGGATAATGCGAAAGCAGATAAGATTGCCGCAAACGGCGTTTTCCTGGCGATTTGCAGTTATATAGTATTCCTCGTTCTCGGCTTCACCTGTATGGAAACCTACATGGGCTGGATGACGGGCGACGCGCACGTTATCTCCCTTGGTGTTGACTATCTTTCTATCTGCTTTATTCTGTCCTTCGGTATTTTTGGTCAGATAGTTATGGAGCGATTGATGATATCAACGGGTAAAACCTACCTCGCCATGGTAACGCAGGGATGCGGCGCGATAATAAACATCATACTCGACCCTATATTCATTTTTGAGAACGGCATTGCCGACATCATCCCCCAGCTTGGATTCCTCAAGTTTGGCTTTGGACTCGGCATTTCGGGTGCGGCTATTGCGACCGTTGCAGGTCAGATCGCGGCATTTATCCTTGCTATCTTCCTCAACCGTATATATAATAAGGAAATACACCTCACATTCCGCCGTTTCCGTCCCGATACGAAAATCATCGGTAGAATATATGCTATCGGTGTGCCCTCTATCGTAATGGCATCTATTGGCTCGCTAATGAACGTGCTGTTCAACATCATTCTGGACGGATTTACCGAGATCGCGGCGGGCACGGAATATACCGTTGGCAAGCTGGCGCAGACCTCGTTTGGTGTATATTTCAAGCTCCAAAGCTTTATATTTATGCCTATCTTCGGACTTAATAATGGTATTGTTCCTATCGTGGCGTACAACTATGGTGCACAGAAGAGAAAGAGACTTACCAAAACCGTTCTTCTCGGTGTTATCTACGCCGTAGGATATATGGCGCTGGGACTTCTTGCATTCCAACTTGTCCCTGAAATACTCGTAGGTTTTTTCGATATGTCGGATGCGGCAAGCCTTGCCATCGCAGTTCCTTGTCTCAAGATCATATCTATTTCTTTTGTATTTGCAGGATTCTGTATTATTATCGGTTCGGTATTCCAGGCACTTGGAAAGAGCATCTTCTCAATGTTCGTGTCCATTGCTCGTCAGTTGGTTGTGCTTATCCCCGTGGCATATCTTTTGTCCAGACTTGGCAATGTTTCTCACGTCTGGTGGGCGTTCCCCACGGCAGAAATTATGTCCGTAATAGCAAGTACAGTGTTCTTTATCATCATATATAAAAAGATAATTGCGAAAATACCCGAATAATAGTCAAAAATACGGATCAACCGAGAAAAAATTAAAAAAACAGACAGTTTTATAAAAAATTAAGAAAAATTTGAAAAAACTATTGACAAATGGTATCGTTATCGTGTATAATATACGATGTCATTGTGTAAAAGCGTCAAAAACGACATTCTCGTCGTTTCGGTTCGCGCTGCGAATCGTGCAAACGCTTCCGATTATCACTTAAGGAGGTGCAGCAAATGCTCAGAACTTACCAGCCTAAAAAGCGTCAGAGAAAAAAGGAGCACGGCTTCAGAAAGAGAATGAAGACTTCGGACGGTAGAGCCGTTTTGAAGAGACGCCGCGCAAAGGGTAGAAAGAGACTTACCCACTAATCATATCGTTTAAAACATCTAGTTTTTAACAGATTGGCAAAAATAAAAACCGCCGATGACCTCGATCAAGTTCACTTGTATGTAAGGGCATCGGGGTTTTTGGCGTTTAAGAGTTTTTATGGCGAGATTCCCATCGCCGCAAAAAAGGGAAGCAAAAAAATTTGACGGAAGCATTGACAAGCACGAAAAACAGCGAAAAAACGCAATAAAACGAGGTAGAAGAATGAAATTTCCCGCAATTAAGGAGCATCATCTCTATAACAAGGCATATCGCTCGGGGAAGCATTTTTTCGGCAGATACGTGTGTGTGTACGTCCTCAAGGACCTGCATGCAAACAGACTGAAGAAGGAGCACCCCCAAAAGATAGTCGTAAACCGTTTGGGTCTCTCTGTGTCCAAGAAGGTGGGCGGAGCTGTAAAGCGCAGTCGCGCCAAGAGAGTTATCAGAGCGGCATACTATCCATATAAGGAAGACTTGAAGAAAGGCTTTCTTATAGTTATCAGCGCAAAGCCCGAGATCGTCGGTGTAAAAAGCACCGAGGTGTCAAGAGAGCTGAAATACGCCTTCAAAAAGCTGGAAATGTTCAATTCAAGCCCCGAAGCAAGAGCCTGATATGAAATACGTATGTATATTATTGGTTCGCTTTTACCGCAAATTCCTATCTCCGCTTAAAGGAAGACCGTGCTGTAGGTTTACCCCTACATGCTCAGCCTATGCCCTTGAGGCATATCAGAAACGTGGCTTTTTTGTGGGAACGATTCTCACGGTCTGGCGCATACTTAGGTGTCAGCCCTTTTGCCCGGGTGGATACGACCCTGTTCCGAGAAGCGGATTCCGCAACCCTAAAATCGGTCCGGAGATGAGAGAAAATGTATATGACCGCGGCTATTTGGCAAAAACAAGATTTGTATTCTTATACGATCTTCCGCTTGAAGACCGCAACAAGAAGTCCAAAACATAAAAATAAAACGAGAGGACTAATTTCGTAATGAACAAGAAAAAAATCGTAACAAGAATAGCCATCGCGCTTTTCTTGTGCTTCGCATTGACCTTCGCCTTCACAAGCTGTAGCGGTGGAAATATCACTATTGATACCTCCCTTGATTTCAGCGAGCTTGCTAACCCCGAAACCGAGGGAACCGGCACCGAAACCGGCACCGAAACCGGCACAGGTGAAGAGGGCGAGAACACAAAGCAGGAAAAGGTTGAGGTTAATATGGCGGCAAGCTCCTCTTTCCTCGACGTATTCCTTTCTTGGATCGGTACAGCGCTCAGCTGGATCACCAAGATCATGCCCGCTAATAACTATATCCTTACTCTTTGCGTGTTTGCTATAATCATGGAGATACTCTTCCTTCCTTTCGGAATCAAGCAGCATAAGAACTCCATCAAGCAGGCAAAGCTTAAGCCTAAGGAAATGGCTATCAGAAAAAAATACGCCGGCAGAAATGACCAGGCTACTCAGCAGAAGCTGAATCAGGAAATTCAGGAGCTTTACCAGCAGGAGAATTATAACCCCCTGTCCGGTTGTCTCCCCCTCCTTATCCAGTTCCCCGTGCTTATCGTTCTTTACTGGGTCGTTGTTAACCCCATGAAGTACGTTCTTGCGTGTTCCGATAACTTCATTCAGGTTATGCACGCAATAGTCAGAGCAGAGGGTCATACCGTTACATCCAACGGTTCTATCCAACTTCTTAACAAGATAATCGAGCTCAGAAGTAACGGCGCTTTGGGAGACGAGATCCTTGCAAAGTACTGCACTAATCCCGCGGCTGTTGCTGAGAAGATCGATGCTATCGTAGCTAACCCCCTTAACTTCAGCATTGGATCTATTGATCTTGGTCAGATTCCTTCATATGAATTTTGGAATTTTGGCTCCAATGCAACCCTCTGGATCCTTCTTTTGGTTCCCGTGCTGACCTTCGTAGTATACTTCTTCAGCATGAGACTTAACAGAAAGTTCTCCTTCCAGCCTACCCAGACCGCTGACGCAAAGCAGCAGGCTTGCTCCAACACTATGATGGACGTAACTATGCCCCTCATGAGCGTGTTTATTACCTTCGGTGTTCCCGCAGCTATCGGCATCTACTGGATGTTCAAGAGCATTCTCGGAGTTCTCAAGCAGTTCATTCTTTCAAGAGTTATGCCTTTCCCCACCTTCACCGATGAGGATTTCAAGGCGGCTGAAAAGGAAATGGCAGGCAAGCAGCCCAAGAAGATACAAAAGTCTGCAAATGCAGGCAAGGTTCGCTCTCTCCACCACATCGACGATGAGGATTATGACGAGAAGGGCAACTATGTTCCCGTAAGCAAGAAGACCGACGAGGAAGAGCCCGCAACCACCAACAACAGCACCATGGCTAACGGAACCTCCATCAAGGATGAGTCCGACAAGCAGGAGAAGAAGTTCTCCTTTGGCGATCTGTTCAAAAAAGACAAAAAAGACGACAAATAATTCGTACGGAGACTATAATTGTGAGTAAAGAAATAATTACAACAGGAAAAACTATTGCCCTCGCTATTGAGGCAGCGGTTGCCGAGCTTGGCGTAAGCTCAGCTGAGGAGATCGAGTATACCGTCATCGATGAGGGTAAAAAGGGTATCTTCGGTATCGGCGCTGTTCCCGCAAAGATCTCTGCGAAGGCATCTTATAAGGGCGAGATCTTCGCTCTCAACTTCATCAACCAGATCGTTAAGGACATGGGCCTTGACGTAAAGGTAGAGATGAAGGACGTCGAAGGCTCCGACAAAGATTGCAAGCTTATCGACATCACCGGCGAGGGCGCAGGCACTCTTATCGGTCACCACGGCGACACTCTTGACAGCCTTCAGTATCTTGCTAACCTCGCGGCTAACAAGAGAGTTAACGGTGTTAAGCCCAGCTACGTAAAGATTACCGTAGATGCTGAAAACTACCGTGCAAAGAGAGAGGAAACTCTCCGCGCCTTGGCAAGAAGAATGGCAGACAAGGTTCTCAAGCAGAAGAGAAGCGTTATGCTTGAGCCTATGAACCCCTACGAGAGAAGAATCATTCACTCTGAAATTCAGAACATAGAGGGCGTTTCTACCAATTCTATCGGTAGCGAGAACAACAGAAAGATCGTTATCTATCTCGAAGAGAAGTAATAACTAAAAAAGAGGAAAGGCAATATTGCCTTTCCTCTTTTTTGTATCTGCTCATCAATGTCTATTGACTTGAATTCGTTTTTGTTATATAATATAGTTGTGAAAATAATATTTAGCAGGAGCTTTTATGAAATCTGTAAGAAATATTTATAAAATAGGAATCGGCCCCTCAAGCTCACACACTATGGGCCCCGCGTTCGCGGCGGAAAGGTTTTTGCTTAAATATCCGGGCGTGGAAAGAGTGGAGATAACCCTTTTCGGTTCGCTTTCTAAGACCGGCAAGGGTCACGGAACCGACCGCGCTATGCTGGACGTTTTTTCGGGCATTCCCGCAACCGTCACTTTTTGTAACGACGAGGTGGAGCTGGAGCACCCGAATACCCTGAACATAAAGGGCTATGTAGGCGACCAAATGGTCGGAGACATGACGGTATTGTCGGTTGGCGGCGGCGAGATAGAGGTAGTGGGCGAAGAAAAGGGAGACGATGAAAAGGAGCTTTACAAGAAAAACAGCTTCACAGAGATCGCAAAGGTCTGCAAGAGAAAAAATATCCGTCTTTCGGATTATGTTTTCTCTCACGAGGACGAGGATTTTCCGCAATATCTTCTTGAAGTTTGGCATACTATGCAGAACGCCATTCGTGAGGGATTGACCCACACGGGAGTTCTGCCCGGAGGTCTTGGAGTAAAGAGAAAGGCGCAGAGACTCCACAACCAGAGACATATTGATGAAAGTCCCCAGACGCGCGAGAACAGACTTGTTTGCGCCTATGCCTTTGCGGTGAGCGAGCAGAATGCCGATTGCGGTCTTATAGTTACCGCGCCTACTTGCGGTTCTTGTGGCGTTCTTCCCGCGGTGCTTTGCTATATGCAGGAGAAAAACGGATTTTCGGATAAGGATATAGTTCGCGCTCTTGCGGTTGCGGGACTTATCGGTCAGCTTGTGGCTACCAATGCATCGGTCAGCGGAGCGGAGTGCGGTTGTCAAGCGGAGATAGGAACTGCCTGCTCTATGGCGGCGGCGGCTCTTGCCGAGCTTTTCGAGATGGGAATTGACCAGATCGAGTATGCGGCTGAAATCTCTCTTGAGCACCATCTGGGACTTACCTGCGACCCTGTTTGCGGTCTTGTGCAGATTCCTTGTATCGAGAGAAATGCGGTTGCGGCTATGCGAGCTATCAACTCGCTTTCCTTGGCAAACTTCCTCTCGGATAGCCGAAAGATTTCCTTTGATCTGGTTGTTGAAACTATGTATCAAACGGGAATTGACCTTTCTCACCACTACCGTGAGACCAGTGAGGGTGGCCTTGCCAAGCTTTATAAGCACGAATAATGTTAATAATAAAAAGAGTGCCGTCGGCACTCTTTTTTATATGGCAGATTTTATTCGTGATTTCTTCTTTCGGGCAGACCGTCTCGGCTGATACGTCGGAGATTGGCTTCGAAAATTGCCAGAACACCGTAAAATATCTTTCTATCCTCTTCGGAAAGTCCCTGACCTGCGGCATTTACGGCTTTTTCGGCGCGCTCGCTGACGTAATCTGCCGCTTTTTTGCCCTCGTCGGTAAGCACGAGCTTGGCGCGATACATGTTATTTTTGTCGCTTTCGCGCGTTACAAGCCCTTTTTCCTCCATCTCGGACACTATGCGAGAGATGGCGGCCTTGTCCTTTTCGCAGAGCTCGCTGAGGTTAGCGGCGGTGATACCTTCGGGAAAGCGGCTCATGGTGATAAGGTACTGGACGTATGATGCACGCAGACCGTATTTTTCCATTTCGTCGCGTTCTATTTTAATGATATGCTTGTAAATATTTGATATTGAGTATGAAAAGTGTTCGAATCTGACAAGCATCCCGTCATTTCCTTTCTTGAGGTTGAATTATCGCAGATGTTGATGTGTCAACATCCATATTATACACCTAAAACGTTGACTTGTCAACATCTTTTGAAAAATATTGTTGGTGACGTGAGCTGTCAAATTTTGATTTATCAGTGAGTTTTACATGTTCATTTTCTGCCCGCGTCGGCAGAAAACGAACCAAAAGAACGCCGCACGGGGGATGGGAGTAAGTTCTAAAAATCCGCAGCGAATAAGATAGTCTTAGTTAAATCAAAGGCGGATTTTTAAAACATCCCCTCCCCCGTGTCCCCCAACCCCGCTTTGTTTGTAAGGTGTGGGCAACTTATAGCAATATTACACTTTCAATTTTAACAAAGCTTTCCCTTTGGGAAAGGTCGCTTACGCGACAATTCTTTAAGCGGGGGTGAGAACACGGCTATGGCTTAAGATTGCAAGAGAGATTTCACAACAATAAATTGACAGACCCATTTCGTCGGCAAGCCGACGGGAGAGGGGATCTTCAAGGGGAGAGGATGTCGCAGAGCGAGAAAATGCGGCATGTTCGCTTTTTCTCGGTCAAGACCCTCTCCCCTTGAGCGGCGTTTCTTTGGTTCAGCAAATGCTTGCATTTGCGAGCCTAAGCGAAGCGCAGGCAGGTTTCATTGCCGACGCAGGCAAGAAATGAACACAAATAAAACTCACCGATAAACATCAATTAACATCAAAACGGCTTTGCAATTTTGCAAAGCCGTTTTATATTATATTCTTCTAACCTTACCCTCGGGGGTTCGGTGGTGTTTATAATCCTCAATTACGCGGTCAATCTCACGGGCTGACTCGGTAGTAAAGAGAAAGTGTCTATCGGTAACGCCTGCCGCAAGTAGCTCGTTTTCTCTATCCGACATCTGCGTGGGAAGACTGTTAAGCACGATGTTTCTGTGAGGAAATTCCCGAACAACGGGGAAAACAAAGCCTCGTCTATCCTTCATTTCGGCTTTTCCTCTCGAACAGACCTCACAGCCGCGTTTGTCACCGTAAAGCTCTTTGATGACGCACTTTTCAAGGGTCATAAGCGGGATTCTGCCGTATACGATTGCTGCTTTTGCGCCTTTAATATCACGAATCTGCGGTAGGGTCAGCTCCGCTGAAAGCACCACGCTCTCAAATCCCATATCCTCGAAAAATCCCAACGAATAAGAGTTTCCAACGTTGAACCTGAAATCAGCAATAAGCTCTATTTCTGGAGCAATTCTTTTCAAAAGCTCTATCTGTCCGAGATTGGTAACGATAGCGTATCTTGCTCCGCGCTCGCAAGCAGACTCAACAAGTCTTTCGGCTCTTTCTCTTTCCGAATCAAAGATCACGGGGGGCATTACGAATCCGTCGGCATCGGTGTCAAATCCGTCCAGCGGTAAGAACACAAGGTCAAAAAACTCTCTTGCGCTCTCGGTTATTTGCTGGGCGCTATGGAATCTGCCCACGCGCCGCGTCTTTGCGGTCTTTTCGGGCATAGAAATCTCGCCATCCCCGATTTTTTGAGGAGATACGCGAGTCATCTCGTCCTCAAGCGCCGATATTGCCGCACGGCGAAGCGCAGTGAGTTGAGAAATCGGCATCATGAAGCCGCTGTCAAGCTCTATGCAGATGCTTTCAAGCGTGAAGCACGAATCTCCGAGCTTGGACATACATTTTTTAACTGTTGCCTCGTCGATGGGGGCGTTTATAGCCGTTTGTGGAATTTCGCCCTCGGCAGATGCCGTTTTTCCGTTAGAGTTAACGGTCAATCGGCTATTCTCACCGTTTTTGATAGCCACCGACATAGCAAGTGGCATTTTTTTCGTTATCTTATTGAATTTTTCACTGTCACGGGAAGCCTGCTTGTCCTCTTCGCTGCGGACACCAAGCATCTTTCTGCCCACGGTCTCGGTATAATATCCGTCAGAAAATCCGCCGCGGGAGAAAAGGTCGGAAAGTTCTTTTATGTCCTCTGCGGCAGCATCTCTGCCTTCATCAAGAAGTCTGCGCCAAATTTTTGTAACGCCGCGCACGTATTCGGGGGATTTCATTCTACCCTCGATTTTGAGAGAAGAAACACCACTACCTATTATCTCTCTGACATGACCGCAGAGCGACATATCCTTTAAGGACAAAGGATATTTGTCACCTACTCTGCAGTTTGCCGATGCATAAGGCAAGCGACAGGGCTGGGCGCAAAGACCTCGGTTTCCGCTTCTTCCGCCAACCAAAGAAGAGAAGAGGCACTGACCAGAATGGCTGACACACATAGCACCGTGAATAAATATCTCGACCTCAAGAGGGTTTTCGTCAACCAAGGTCTGTATGTCTTTTTTTGAAAGCTCACGGGCAGGCACGATTCTTGAGAAACCGTAGTCAGCCAGCAATCTCGCGCCGGCGGCGTTATGAATGCTCATTTGTGTGCTTCCGTGAAGCTCCATTTCGGGTAGGTGACTGTGGATAAGTCGCGCCGCACCTAAATCCGACACGATAAATGCGTCAACACCTATTTCAGCCGATATTTCTGCCGCGCGAAGAAGCTCTGCGGTCTCTCTGCCGTGTATCATTATATTTATGGTCTGATAGACCTTGACTCCGTACAGGTGAGCCAGCTTGACCGCCTCTCGCATCTCCTCCTCAGAGAAGTTTTTGGCGTTAGCTCGGGCATTGAAAGAGGCGCCCCCCACATATATTGCGTCGGCGCCTCCGTCTATTGCCGCTTCAAAGGCTTCAAGCGACCCAGCAGGGCTCAAAAGCTCGGGCAATTTACAATTTTTCATTTTTTTACCTATCAAATATCAGTAAAGGTGAGCAGATCGAACATAGATCCAACGCGGCTCTTGCTCGGGCTCTTCTTTGCGGGTGACTTTCTGGTTTCGGGAACTGCCTCGGCAATAGCCTCGTCGATAACCACATCGCCTTCAGCCATATCCTCGGGCTCTTCGTCGGAAATTACACCAACGGGAGTCTTGCCTGCTTTTACGTCATCCAACATTTGGCGCAAACGGTTATTCTCGTTTTCAAGTCTGGCTCTTTCTCTTTCGAGTCTTTCGCTGTTTTTCTGCACCAATTCAAGCTTCTCGCAAAGATGCTCAAACTTTTCGTTTCTTTCTTCAAGAGTTTCGTTAGCTTCCTCAAGTTCCTGCTTAAGCTTGATCTTGTCAGCGCAAAGATCAAGGGCACAAAGCATTGCCGCCTCGTTTTTTGTGCATTTTTTGCTCTTAAGGGCGATCTCTCTCATTTTTCTGTCAAGTATCCCGACTATGTACTCAACCGACTCCTGAGGCTCATCGGTAATAACGTTGATCTCCATATCGGCGATAGAAAGGGTGTACTTCTGTTTCATATTAATCCTCCGTATAGTATTCAATCTCTGCTTTTGCGAAGATACTATAATATTTCATTATTTTTAAAATATACTTGAAAAAAGGGGGCTTTTGTTGTATAATTAATCTAAAGTATATAGAAACCGCCTCTTTTATATTATTATAATACAAAATTATAAATTTTTAAAGTGGTTTTTAAAAAAAATTTTAGAAAGCGACGCTTTTTTTTGAGTTTTTTAGAAAAAATGCAATAGAATAGCGGTAAAAGTTGATTCTTGGTCTCTTACTCGCGCCTCCGTCCCCGAGATTCTATACAGACTTCTCGACGGCGAGCATATAAGCACATACTTTGCAGTCAAAAAATAAAATTCGAAATTATTCAATCCTATTGGAAGGGAGGAGGTCTTAAAATGAACGAGAATAAGCTGTTTAACGGCGCAGATGTGTCAGTTGAGGAATCAAAGCTTGACCTCAGCAGTCTCGGGCGGTTTGCCGATAAGCTTAATATAGGATTTGCCTCCGAAAGTGGAGACGAAGCCTCCTCAGGTGTTAAGCTTGATGAAGATTTTTTGGTTCTCGGAGGCCTTGCAAGCGAAGAGAATGCCACGGTGGATTCCGAGCCTTGCGATGCCGAAAGCATACACAAAAGCGCAACTGCAATGATAGAGTCGGGTAGTGGTTCTTTAAATCACGCTATAGAATATCTTAAAAAGTCCGCAGAAGAGGGATATTCTGATTCATGGATATATCTGGGCAGACTTTATGGCAACGAAAAAAGCTCGATATACGATCCCCACTATGCATTTGAGTGCTTTACTCGTGCCCAAGCTCTGGGTGCGGCCGATAGCTATTATTATCTTGGAATATGCCTTATGAACGGTGTGGGATGCTCAGCTGATGCCCAAAAGGCTGTAGAATATCTGCTTCTCGGCGGTGAGGAGGGGCATATTGAAAGCATTCGTGCTCTCGGTATCTGCCGTGAGATGGGTATCGGTTGCGAGCTGGATTATGCGTTAGCGGCGAAGCTTTACGAAAGAGCTGCCGGCGAGGGTGATGCTATTGCTACAAATAATCTCGGTGGCTGTTATTTTTACGGTCACGGAGTTCCTCAAGATAAAGAACGCGCATTCAAATTGTATAATCAAGCCTCTGAGCTTGGTAGTGCAAATGCGTCATGTCGTTTGGGCATGTGCTATGAGGCGGGCGAGGGCTGTAAAAAAGACTATGAAAAAGCAGTTAGTTACTACAAAATTGCGGCAGATCAAGGAAATGCCATCGCTCTTTATCGATTGGCGCTTTGCTTTGACAATGGTGTTGGCGTTGAACAAAACTTTGCAAAAGCCTTTACATATTTCAAACGCTCGTCGGATGCCGGATACGCGCCTGCGATGTATCGAGTGGGAATGATGAGTAAAAACGGAAGAGGAACTAAAAAGAGTGCTGCTATTGCACACAAAATGTTCTCAATAGCGGCACAGGCGGGACACTCCGATGCCGCATATGAGCTCGGCAACTGCAATCTTGAGGGCTTGGGCACGGTGAAAAATGCGGAGCTTGGATACTTGCACTACTTGGAGTCTATAGAAGCGGATGATAAAAACGCCAACACTGCCTTCAAGCTCGGACTGTGCAATCTCAAGGGGCTTGGCACTGCGAAAGACAATGCCATCGCATTTGAGTGGTTTTGCAGAGGTGCAGAGCTTGGATCGTGCGCGGCGGCATATATGAAGGGCGAATGCTACTTTTACGGTGTTGGAGTCGCCAAGGATGCCTCCAAGGCCATCGAATGCTATCGCGAGGCTTATATGGTCGCTGATGAGAAGAGCGCCTCCGATGCATATCTTGCTCTTGCAAGATGCCTTGAAAAGGGTGCTGGAACAGAGTGCGATCCTGATACAGCGATACAATTCTACAAGCTTGCCGCAGAAGGCGGAAGTGCAGAAGCCTCCTATGAGTTAGGAAGATTGATAATGACCGGAGTTGGATTGAAAAACGACCGAGTCGATGCCCGCACATATATTCTTCGTGCAGCCAGAAGCGAATACCCCCCTGCAATGCTTGCGATGGGAATATTTGCAGACGAAGGCCGCGGAGTAGCCAAAAACTCTTCGGATGCAGAAAGATGGTACACCAAAACTATATCTGCGCCTTCTAAAATCACCCCCAAGACAGATGAATTTCCTGAAAGATTTACGGAACGCTCCTCTGCCTTTGTGAATGCCAGAACCGAGGCACAATATCGATTGGGAATGCTTTTGGCAAGGAAGGATCCCTCCTTGCAGGCATATATGAGAGCCTTTGAAAATATAGCATTTGCCGCTTCTCTTGGGCATCAGGGTGCACAAAACGAAATTGCGAGAATTTATCTTCACGGCGGAGATTTGAAGAGCTTTTACGAGTCTCCCGTATCGGAAAAAAGTGAAGAAGCGATTACCAAGGAGATTCTCGGTGGCGCTATCAACAAGCTGGGAGATGCCTACTTTGACGGAAAAGCTTTGGTCAAGAAAAATGAAGTAACTGCGGCTCGATGCTACAAGATCGCAGCAGAGCTTGGTGATATAGATGCATCCTATAGCTACGGTTGGTGTCTCCGCCACGGCGTAGGTCTTAACGAAAATGATGTGGAGGCGGTCAAGTGGTTGAAGTCCGCGGCTGACCGAGGAAACGTCAACGCGGCGTACAGCTACGGCTTGTGTTGTGAGGAAGGCTCGGGCACCGGTATTAAAAATAAGCGCGATGCAAGATCATATTACAGAAAAGCCGCCGCCGCGGGACATATCGAAGCGGCAAAGAGATA
>JAZOMF010000079.1:0-69600 GCA_045653805.1 Eubacteriales bacterium | reverse complement strand
TGCAACACGATAGCAGTGGAATTTAGGTTTAAATCCTCACGGTGTTGTATTGCTACACGGCTACTTTTTCCACCTTTTCTTGTGGAAGGTTTTTGGCGCCACCTTTTCCCTAAAAAGGTGGCAATCGCCTCCCCTCGCCTCTCCGATAAACATCAATTTATCTCAATAATGGTATTTCTTTTTATACGCCAGGACAAATACGATAGTGACGATTCCTGCGAGAAGCTCGGCAACTACAAGCGAGAGCCAGACGCCGTCTATATCAAATAAGATAGGTAGGATCAGCACCGCCGCGGTTTGAAAAACCAGTGTTCTCATAAACGAGATAACTGCGGATATTACTCCGTTATTCAGCGCCGTGAAGAAGGACGAGCCGAAAATTCCTATTCCGCAGAACAAAAACGATGCCGAGAAGATATAAAATCCTCGTTTCGTCAGCTGTAAGAGCTCATCGTCATATCCCACAAAAAGGTGCGACAAGGGAGACGCCATCACCAATGACAAAATCATCATAGCAACCGAGCTAACACTTATAAGCACTATGCTCTTTTTTAGCATATTTTTAAGCTCTGCGTGATTTCCTGAGCCGTAGTTGAATCCGATTATGGGCGCTGTGCCGATGGAATAACCGATAAAAATTGATAAAAATATCATACAAACGTACATCAGCACGCCGTATGCCGCAACGCCGTCCTCGCCCTCTATCCTCATAAGCTGGAAATTATAGAGCATACTTACAAGTGACATCGAGATATTGCTCATAAGTTCGGAGCAACCGTTGGTGCAGGTATTTACAAGTGCTCCGAAATCAAAGCTGAAACGAGTAAGCTTTAAAAGGCTGTTATTTATCGGCAAAATGAAATATCCAAGGGAGAAAAATCCACCGATCGCTTGGCTTATGGCAGTTGCACACGCCGCGCCCACAAGATCAAAGCCAAATACACCGACGAAGAGAAAGTCAAGCACCATATTGGCAATTCCTGCCGCCAAAGTAGCGAAGAGACCGAGCTTTGGCTTCTCTGCCGTGATAAAAAAGCTTTGAAATTCAATCTGAAGCATAAAGGGTATCATTGAAAGTAGTACGATTCGCCCATAGGTTACGCAATCATCCAACATCTGTCCCTCTGCTCCAAGAAGATCCGCTACCGGTCGAATAAAGACGAGTCCCAACACGGTAATTACTGCGCCCACAATAATGGAAAGGTAAATTATCATTGAGAAAAGCTTATTGGACTTTTCTCTATCTCCCTCTCCAAGAGTTTTCGCTACAAGGGCGTTGCCGCCCGCGCCAAACATAAATCCTATAGCGCCAAGCATCATTATAAAGGGAAAAATAAAGTTGACCGCCGCAAAAGAGGTCTTATTTGTAAAGGTCGATATAAAAAAACCGTCAACTACACCGTAGATCGACGTAAATATCATCATTGCAATGCTCGGCAGAGTAAATCGCAGAAGTCTGCCGTAGCTGAAATGATCCGAAAGCTTGATCTTCATAGTTATCTCCATATTTTTTCATAAACGAAAGTATTATACACAAAAAAAGAATCAAAGTCAAGACCCTTTATAAAATATAATATTATTTAAGTTAAATATATTGAAAAATCCTCTAATTTGTGATAAAATATAATGGAATATTCTTTTGGACGGTAAATTACTATGAAACTGACTGATATTTTAAATAAAGACATTCCCCACCTCTCCTTTGAGGTCTTTCCTCCCAAGAACACTACCGCATTTGAAAGTGTGAAGTCGGCTACCGAGGAGATCGCAAAGCTGAAGCCCTCTTTTATGAGTGTGACATACGGCGCAGGCGGCGGAACAAGTCAATATACTCTCGATATTGCCAAGAACATAAAGGAGCTTTACGGCGTGCCTACCGTGGCGCATCTTACTTGCGTTTCCTCCACAAGTGAGACGGTCAAGGATATGATAGAGCGCATCAAGGATGCCGGTATTCAGAACGTAATGGCCCTCCGCGGCGACATCCCTGCTGACAGACTTGACGAGGACAGAAGCGGCTGGGAATATCACCACGCCATAGACCTTATCCGCGAGCTACGCGAATCGGGTGCGGATTTCTGCATTGGTGGCGCTTGCTACCCCGAGATTCACCCAGAAAGTGCCAACCAAATGGAAGACATCAAGCACCTCAAAGAAAAGATTGACGCAGGCTGTGATTTCCTTACCACACAGATGTTTTTCGACAACAATCTGCTCTACACCTTCCTCTACAAGATTCGTGAGGCAGGCATTACCGTGCCCGTTATCCCCGGCATTATGCCTATCACAAATGCAAATCAGGTGGCTCGCTCCATCAAGCTTTCGGGCTCATTTATGCCACAGAGATTTAAGAGCTTGGTTGATAAATTCGGCTCGAATCCCGAGGCGATGAAGCAGGCCGGCATTGCCTACGCCACAGATCAGATAATCGACCTATACGCCAACGGAATTACTAACGTGCACGTTTATTCCATGAACAAGCCCGAGATTGCCGAGAAGATACAGAGCAATCTTTCGGCAATTATCGGCAAATGAGGACTGTAATCACACGGGAATACTCCGCACCCGCCATCAATCGCCGCGAGATATTGCGCTATATGGGCTGTAAGGATAGCTCACGCGAGCTTGAATCCCTTATAGACCGTGCCATATCACTGTGCGAGGGCAAGCTTTCATACAAGGTGTGCTACTCAGAGTTTCCTTTAGAAATAATTGATAGAAAATGTCATCTCGATTTTGCCGAGGCGGAAAGCCGTGATCTTGCAAAATGCCTTTCGGGGTGTGAGAAAACATTGGTTTTTGCCGCAACGGTAGGACTTGAAATTGACCGACTTATATTGCGATACGGCATAATTGAACCGTCATTGGCGCTTTGTATTCAAGCTCTCGGGGCGGAGCGGATAGAGGCTCTTTGCGACACATTTTGCGACGAAATGAAGGCAAGATTTGCCACCGAGGGCAAAAAAATGCGCCCACGCTTCAGCGCAGGCTACGGAGACCTTCCCCTCTCACTTCAAAAGGAAATTTTTGCCTCTCTTGAATGTGAAAAGCGAATCGGTCTTACTCTAAACGACAGCCTTCTTATGTCGCCCACCAAAAGCGTGACGGCAATTATAGGAATTTATTGATTGGAAAATTATGAAGATACTTGATTATTTAAAGAACAATTTGCTTTTTCTTGACGGTGGCATGGGCACTTTGCTTCAAGTTAAAGGTCTTGAAGCCGGCGAGCTTCCCGAGAGATGGAACATCTCTCATCCCGAAGTTATCAAGGAGATACACCGCAATTACTACGATGCGGGCTCTAACGTGGTGTCTACCAACACATTTGGCGCTAACCTTTTGAAGTTTAGCCGAGAGGAGCTTGATGAGATCGTTGGCGCGGCGGTGAAAAACGCGCGCAAAGCCATGCTGGAAACAAAAAATGGCGGTGAAAAGTTTATAGCCCTTGACATCGGCCCTTCAGGAAAGCTACTGAAGCCCTATGGCGACCTTGATTTTGAGGACGCGGTTTCCCTCTTTGCCGAAACGGTAAAGCTGGGCGTAAAATACGGCGTTGACCTTATTTTCATCGAGACCATGAACGACTCCTATGAAACCAAGGCGGCACTTTTGGCGGCAAAGGAAAACTGCGACCTGCCTGTATTCGTTTCCAACGCCTACGGCTCGGATATGCGCCTTATGACGGGCGCGTCACCTGCCGCTATGGTTGCAATGCTTGAGGGTATGGGCGCGGACGCAATCGGCGCTAACTGCTCGCTTGGTCCCCGTCAGCTTGTTCCCGTGGTTGAGGAGCTTTTGAAATACGCCTCTGTTCCCGTTCTGCTCAAGCCCAACGCGGGACTTCCCGACATCAAGAACGGCAAAACCTTTTACGATATTACCCCTCATGAGTTTGGTGAGGCGGTGGCTTCCCTTATATCCCGTGGAGTTAGAATTGCGGGCGGATGCTGTGGCACAACGCCCGAATATATTGCCGAGGTGGTTAAATCAAGCCCTCAAAAGCCTATGGAGACATACAAAAAGGCTTATTCCCTTGTATCCTCATACACTCACGCGGTTGATCTTGAAGATGCCCCCATTCTTATCGGTGAGCGCATAAACCCCACTGGCAAAAAGCCCTTTAAGGATGCTTTGCGCAACCGTGACCTCGATTTTATCCTCAAGGAGGGTCTCGATCAGGAGGCTTGCGGCGTTCATATTCTTGACGTCAACGTGGGACTTCCCGAGATCGACGAGGTTGAAATGATAGAAAAGGTGGTCTGCGAGCTACAAGCAGTCTGCGATCTCCCCTTGCAGATAGACACGTCCAACTCCTCTGCCATGGAGGCGGCGCTCCGCCGCTACAACGGCAAGGCGATGATCAATTCGGTCAACGGAAAAGCCGAGAGCATGAGCGCGGTTTTCCCCTTGGTAAAAAAATACGGTGGCGTGGTGGTGGCTCTTACCCTTGACGAGAGCGGTATCCCCTCAACCGTAGAGGGCAGATTTGCGATCGCACAAAAGATCCTCTCGTTTGCGGCAGAATACGGCATCGACAAGAAAGATATTATCTTTGACACCCTGACAATGACAGTTTCTGCCGAGCCGAAAGCGGCAAAGGTCACACTTGAATCTCTCCGCCGAATCCGAAACGAGCTTGGATGCAACACCGTGCTTGGCGTTTCCAATGTATCCTTCGGTCTGCCAAACCGCGACATTCTCAACAGTATTTTCTTCGCAAACGCGCTGGAAAACGGTCTTACCGCCGCTATAATGAACCCCTACTCCCTTGAAATGATGAAAACCTATCATTCGTTTAGGGCGCTCCACGGTCTTGACGAAAATTGCGCCGACTACATCCGCTTCGCTTCAAGTGTGGATATAGGCGGTGCTCGTAAAATCGAATCGGCTCAAAATAGCGAGAGCGGAGCAAATGACCTGACCGATGCCATAATTAAAGGACTTAAGGACAAGGCGCGCGAGCTGACCGTTTCAATGCTTAGTTCGTCCGCTCCCCTTGACATTGTAAAGGGTCATATAATTCCCGCCCTCGACACCGTGGGCAAGGGATTTGAAAATCACACGATATATCTTCCCTCTCTGCTTATGAGCGCAGAGGCGGCTAAATTCGCCTTTGAGCCTATCAGTGAAGAGCTTTCGAAGAGCAAGGATGATTCAGCGGAGCGTCTTACCATTATAATGGCGACGGTCAAGGGCGACATCCACGATATAGGCAAAAATATCGTTTGCCTACTCCTTGAAAATTACGGCTTTAAGGTGATCGATTTGGGTCGTGACGTGTCTGCCGAGGCAATAGTGGCGGCGGCAGAGGCACACGATGCGGCTATTGTAGGACTTAGTGCATTAATGACTACAACAGTGCCCGCCATGGAGGAAACCATTAAACTTCTCCGCGAAAAATGCCCCCAGCGAAAGATAATCGTGGGCGGCGCGGTGCTTACCGAGGAGCATGCCGCAACCATCGGAGCGGACAAATACGCCGCCGACGCTATGGAGGCGGTAAGATACGCAGAAGTGGTTGAAGCAGAATTGAAATAAATAATTTGCAAACAAAAAAGGACAGAGAAAACTAATTCTCTGTCCTTTATTTTTACTTGTTTTTCTTCTGCAAATTTTCCTTTGCGACTACAAGCATAAGCTTGATACGGTTTTCCTGATTTACCTTGGTTGCGCCGGGGTCGTACTCGATATCGACGATGTTGAGTCTGGGGTCAACTCGTCTTACCTTATTGATCATTCCCTTTGCCGCAACGTGGCAGGGCAGGCATCCGAAGGGCTGAACGATAACGATATTTTCATATCCGTGGTCGGCAAACTCCAGCATTTCTGCCGCAAGATACCAGCCCTCGCCCATACTGTTTCCGATTCCGATAACGCCCTCGGCTCTCTTTTTGAGGTCGTTGACTCTCTCGGGGGGAACGAATGCGGGGTTAGCCTCGATTGCCGAAATGAGTATATCCTCCATCCAGAACATATACTTCATAACCACTTCAAGTATCAGCTTCTTGAAGGGGTTGCCACCGTAAAGGCGGATGTCCTCAAGCGCGCCGTTGGTCTTGTAGATACCAAAGCCGAGAATGGAGGGCACGTAGACCTCGCAATCCTGCTCTGCGAGGAATTCTTCAAGGTGGTTGTTACCTGGCGCGGAATATTTAAGGAAAAGCTCTCCGATAACTGCAACCTTGACCTTATCGGTCTTTTCTATCTTAATAGAAGCAAAATCGTCGGCAATTGCTTTAAGATTCTTCTTAATTGCGCCAACGCTGTATCCGCGACCCTTATAGAAGGTCTCGCCAAGCTTGGTGGTCCACTTTTCGATCATAGCGTCGGTTTCGCCCTTATTGACCTCGTAGGGGCGGATCTGATTGGAGCATATCATTATCATATCTCCGTAGATAAGTCCTGCGACCGCCTGAAGGAAGCCTGCGGGGCTCATAAATACGCCGGGATTAAGCTCCATAAGCCATACGTTAGCCGAAATGAAGGGTACGTTGGGGTAGCCCGCCTTTTCGAAAGCCTTACGCATAATGTTGATATAGTTACTATCTCGGCAACCGCCACCCGACTGGGTGATGATCATTGCAACCTTATCGGGGTCGTATTTGCCGCTCTTCATGGTTGCAAGCATCTGACCCGTGGTAAGCATTGCAGGATAGCACATATCGTTGTGGAGATATTTGAGGGCAAGCTCCAGAACCTCGGGGCCCTCGTTCTCCATAATGTCGATCTTATAACCCTCGCGTTGAAGAATGGGGCGCAATATCTTGAAGTGGATAGGCGCCATGCTGGGAGTGAGGATGGTGTAATCCTTCTTCATTTTAAGGGTAAATTTAACTCTTTCTCTGTAATGCGTCGTCTTATTCATTACCCTTCTCCTTGTTCTTCTGTTCTATTGCCGCGATAAGGCTTCTCAGTCTTATTTTGATAGCACCCAGGTTAGTTACCTCGTCGATCTTGATCTGGGTGTAAAGATGTCCGTAGTGCTCAAGCAGACTTCTCACCTCGTCGGTAGTAAGCGCGTCGAGACCGCATCCGAAGGAAACCAAGTGAACGATGAACATGTCGTTCTGCTCCGACACGTACTTTGCCGCAGAGAAAAGTCTTTGGTGATACGTCCACTGGCTCATAAGGTTGACGTTGAACTTATCAACCATACAAGCGACCGCATCCTCCGACACAACGGCAAAGCCGAGTGCGGCGATGAGCTTATGTATTCCGTGGTTTATCTCGGGGTCGGCGTGGTAGGGGCGACCTGCAAGAACGATTATCTTCTTATCCTCTGCTCTTGCCGCCTCGACGATGCGCAAGCCCTCGCGGTTTACGTCTGCCATATATTCGTCATACGCCTCGTAAGCCTTCTTACAAGCCTTCTTCACGTCGCTTGCCTTGAACGAGCCGAAATGCTTTTCAAGCACCTTTGTAAAGCGCGAAGCAAACTCTCCTCTGTTGTGAGGGCCTACGTAATCGTTTACGTACTTTATCTTACCGAAGTTGAGGGTATTTGCCTCGATAACCTCGGGATATCCTGCGATAACCGCACAGTTAAAGCAGTTTTTGGCCTTCTTTTCATTGAAATTGTAGGTCATACAGGGGTAGAAGATAGTATCAACACCCATCTCTATCAGCTGCTGGATATGTCCGTGCACCATCTTTGCGGGGAAGCATACGGTATCCGATGGGATAGTTCCCTGACCCTTAAGATAGAGCTTACGGTTGGAAAATCCGCTCATTTTAACGGTAAATCCAAGCTCGCGGAAGAGCGTATTCCAGAAAGGATACAGCTCATACATATTAAGTGCCATAGGAAGACCGATAACTCCGCGACTTCCCTCTCCCTCGGGGTAAGAAGCAAGCTTTTGGAGCTTATATTCGTAGAGATTGAGAGAATCGTCCTGCGCCTTGTTGGTAACCGGCTTTTCACAACGGTTGCCACCGATAAATCTGCGTCCGCCGCCGAAATCGTTGACGGTAAGCTGACAGCGGTTGTTACAGCCCTTACAGGTCACGCTCTTGATGGAATATGTAAAGCTCTTCATATCCTCGTAGGAGAGAATTCCCGAATAACCCTTATGCTTTTTCATCTGCTTGGCGTAAAGTGCCGCACCATAAGCACCCATCATTCCTGCGATGTCGGGACGAATGACCTCTACTCCGATCTCCTGCTCAAATGCACGAAGAACCGCGTTATTGAGGAAGGTACCGCCTTGAACAACTATTCTCTTTCCAAGCTCCTCTGCCGAGTGAACTCTTATAACCTTATAAAGCGCGTTCTTAACTACGCTGATGGAAAGTCCAGCAGAGATATTCTCAACGGTAACGCCTTCCTTCTGCGCCTGCTTTACCGATGAGTTCATAAATACGGTGCATCTCGATCCCAGGTCAACGGGATTGTTTCCAAAAAGACCGAGATTTGCAAACTCGTCGATGGGGTAACCCAAGGAGTTGGCAAAGGTCTGGAGGAAGGAGCCGCAACCCGAGGAGCAAGCCTCGTTGAGGAATATATTATCAATAGCGCCGTTTCGAATCTTAAAGCACTTCATATCCTGACCGCCGATGTCGATGATAAACTCAACGTCAGGCATAAAATACTTAGCCGCGGTAAAGTGAGCCACCGTCTCAACCACGCCGATATCGATACCAAGCGCACTTCTCATCATATCCTCGCCGTAACCCGTTACCGCAGAGGAAACGATCTTGACGTTAGGATACTTCTCATACATTTCAATAAGGGTATCTCTTACGACCTCGATGGGCTTACCCTGATTAGACTGATACTTAGAGAAGATGATAGAGCCGTCCTTATCGGTCAAAACCAGCTTCAAGGTGGTAGAACCCGAGTCGATACCGAGGTAGGCATCGCCCGAATACTCAACTCCCTCGTTTCGGGGCACTCTGTGAGCGTTGTGGCGCTCCATAAACTCATCGTACTCAGCTCTGTCGGTAAAGAGAGGACGGAGAGAGGTGTCGGCGGTGAAATCCGCCTTCTCACCGATTATTTCGTAAGCCTTTTGAAGGTCTACCTTCTCCTCGGCGTAGTAAGCCGCTCCGAGAGCAACGAACACAAGAGAATCCTCGGGGCAAGTGCCCTCGCATCCGATAGTCTTATCAAATGCACGACGAAGCTCGGAGAGGAAGGTCAAGGGACCGCCGAGATACACTATATTGCCCTCGATGGGGTGACCCTGTGCAAGACCTGTGATGGTCTGGTTAACGATCGCGTAGAAGATACTTGCCGAGATGTCCTCTTTTCTCGCGCCCTGATTCAAGAGGGGCTGGATGTCAGTCTTTGCGAAAACTCCGCAACGCGATGCGATGGAGTATATCTTCTCGTAGCTCTTTGCCAGCTCGTTCATCTCGCCCGTTTCGATCTGCATAAGGCTTGCCATCTGGTCGGCAAACGCACCCGTACCGCCGGCACAGGTACCGTTCATTCTAACCTCAAGATTTCCTTTAAGGAAGAGTATCTTTGCATCCTCGCCGCCAAGCTCAATAACTACGTCGGTATCGGGCAGACGGTTGCTGATAGCAACCTTGGTAGCATAAACCTCCTGCACGAATGGTACGCCTGCACGCTCGGCAAGTCCCATACCCGCAGAGCCCGAAACCGCACAGACTACAGGCTCGGTTATATTAAATTTTTCGATTAATCCTTTGATGACTTCACGGGTCTTCTCGGTGATCATGGCGTAGTGACGCTCATAGCTCTTATGGAGAAGATTGCCGTTATCGTCAAGCACAACACATTTGATTGTGGTTGATCCTATATCAATACCTATTCTCATAGTATTCCTTTCTCTTATTTGAGCTTTCTCATGAAGCTGAGGTATTTGAGCTTGATCTTAGACCACTTAAACCCGAGCTTTTTAAGCTCCTTAACGGTAAAATCGTTGCTCATAGGCACGTTGGCAGATTCAGATGCTATGGTACTGTAGAAGGAAAGAATTGCAACATCCTTTTCGCTGATATTATCTCTTACCTTCTTTTCAAATTCCTCGTGGGATACCTTCTTTAACTTCACAAAGCACTTTTTACCAAACCTTCCGATTGAGAAAAGGTCAGGGTTGTACATATGATAAATGTTATTAACCTTGTGGTTGAGGGAAAGACGAACAAAGGCGTCTGCACACTCGTCTACTGCTGTAAAGTCGATGGGGTATTCGTCGATCTCGCTACAATAAACGCCTACCTGCAAAATTCCGCGACAACGACCAAGGAACCCGTTGGATCCTGCATTTTTCTGGAACTTTCCGTCCTTTGCGCGCCAAGTGAGGTTACCGATTCGAAAAATGTTTGCACGAAGTCCCTCTTCTCTTGCAAGGAGAACTCTCTCCTCTGCTTTATACTTTGAGTGAATATAAACGTTCTGAACGTAATTTTGACCTACGTCGAGGCAGAACTCGTCAAAAATCGCGTCGGGATTCTTCTGCGCAACCGTTCCCGCACCGTGAACACTGGCGGTTGAGGTATGCTGAAGCACCGCGCCTGCAAAACTACAAAAATCAATAACATTTTGTGTACCTATGACGTTGGTCAGCTCAAACTCCTCGTAGTGACCCGCATGGCTTACGTTTGCCGCAGTGTGGATAACCATATCAATCTTTTTCGCAAGACTGTGGTATTTTTCATCGGTAAGACCGAGTTTGGGCTGGGTTATGTCACCGATTACCACTTTATAATTGAACTTTTTATATTCCTTGGGGAAATAATATTCAAGCACCTGTCGAAGCTTTTCTTCACTTCGCACAAGGCAACGAACCTTGATTCCACGGCGCATAAGCTCACGGAGAATGTGGGCACCGAGGTATCCCGTCGCACCCGTCAACAGTATGCGCTCGACCTCCTGATTGCTATCTATATTAGCCTTGTGTTTGATAAGCTCGTTTACGTCAACGCCGCTTCTCTCTGTCTTTGCCTTGACCTTTGCCTCGATAAGCACCTTTTCAAGCAGCTCTGCGGTGGGATTCTCGTAAAGCTCCTGCGCAGGAACGCCGATGATTGATGCCACCTCAAGTGCTGCAAGGCTATCGCCTCCAAGGTCGAAGAAATCATCCTTGATGCCGATGTTCTTGCATCCGAGCACGTTTTCGTAGGCTGTAACTATCTTTTTCTGCTCGCGAGTGGTGGGAGGAACGTGAGCCACGGTCTTTTTAACCACCTGCTCCTTTATCATCTTAACCGCTTCCTTACGCTTTATCTTTAAGGTAGTGGTCTTGGGGAACTCCTTGGAAATAAAGACAATAGAAACTATTCTCTTATAGGATGGCTGTTCGGCATTAAAATCCTTTATTCCCTGCTTTATCTGCTTGATAAGATTTTCGTCATTGGCGTTGACGGGGAGAACTGCGGCACAGATCTTACCCTTGTTCTCGTAAACCATTACGTCCTTGATGCCTACGATATTTCCGATGTGAGACTCAAGCTCCTCGGGGTATATATTTTTTCCGTTGTCGAGAATTATAAGGTTCTTGGAGCGGCCTGTTATGTAGAGGTAGCCATCCTCGTCCTGCCAGCCCAGGTCTCCTGTGTGGAGATATCCGTCCTCGGTGAAAGCCTCTGCAGTTGCCTTGGGATTCTTGTAGTATCCCAACATCACGCCTGAGCCCTTTACCATGATCTCGCCGTCAACGATCTTCACGTCCATATACTCTACGGGCTTACCCACAGAACCGAATTTATTGCACCCCGGATAGTTTGCAGAAATAAGGGGGGCGCACTCGGTAAGTCCGTAGCCCTGATACATATTTACACCAAACTCGTCGAATGCCTCGGCTATCTCGGGGCGAAGTGCTGCGCCGCCGACGATAACGTTAGTAAGATTGCCGCCAAACTTCTTGAGAACCGACTTATATATCTTGCGCTTGGCGTTGATCTTAAAGAACTTGCATATCTTGCTTAACTTGCGGGCAAAGGCAATCTTTCTCTTATTGCTTCCGCTGGAAAGTCCGTCCATAACCTTTTTGTAGAAAGCCTCTGCTATTGCGGGAACTACCAAAATTACGGATGGCTTGAAAAGGTTAAGGTTTGCAACGATATTCTCGAGCTTATCGTTAATGCATACGGTCGCACCGCAATAAAGCACGCCAAGGTTGTCCACCGTCAACTCAAAGGTATGGTGAATGGGAAGAACCGACATAACGATAGCATCACAATCAAGATTCTGTCTGAAGTCCATTCTATATATGTCGCAAATATTGGAAACAATGTTTCTTTGTGTAAGCATAACACCCTTGCTCACGCCGGTCGTGCCCGAAGTGAAAAGTATCTCTGCCATAGCATCGGGATCGATCTTGGGCAGATCAACAGGCTCTGTAGCAAGGCATTCTTCATATTTTTTTCCGGTGAAGCAGATGATTTCCTGAACATTATTCTCTGCCGCGCTTATAGGAGTTGCCATAGACGCGAACTCATCAGCAAGAAACACAACGTCTGCATCACCCATTGCCAAGAGATTGATCATGTCAACTTCAGGAAGCATTTTGTCGATAGGGATAACCACGTTACCACTGCACTCAACCGCCAAAAAGGTCACCACCCAAGGGTAGCTTGTTGATCCAATTATAGCGATGTGCTTACCGTGCCATCTATTTTTAACGAAATAAGAAGCGACAGCATTAACGTCTCTTTCAAATTCGATAAATGTCTTGGATACTACACGGTCATTGACAAAGTAGCGATAGGCATCTTTTTTGCCGTACGCCTTGGCAATTTCGCTCATATATTCCTGAAGATCACGAAGAACTTTTTTCACAATTTAAACTCCATTCAAGTGCAAATTCGCGCGGACATATAAAACCATCATACATTATACTACATTTTTGTGCTTTTTACAACCTATTTTTAATATATATTTTTTAAATTTTTTTAAATTATTATTATATATATTTAATATGAGGCGTTTAATTACCAAAATTTTGTGAACGGCTGACCTTTTCGGTCAGTTTTCAGAATAAACCCAATAAAAAAGCCTCATTATTTGCTTTTTTCCCTCTCCACCCCCTTGACAAAAGTTTTGCGATGTGTTATACTAACTGTTGTTCGCGTTAATACTGTTTTCGGGGTGTGGCACAGTTTGGGACGTTTGCGACCGCCGCCGGTGGCGGATGAAGGGAGCAATAAGGAGTGGCAGTGACTTGGTGAAAGCGAGTTGCGCGCGACGAAGCTTGAACCTTAGTCACAACAGTTAGTGCGCGATTATTTTGAACAATTTTATTTCTCGGGGTGTGGCACAGTTTGGTAGTGCGCTTGGTTCGGGACCAAGAGGTCGTGGGTTCGAATCCCGTCACACCGACCATAAAAAAGCAGAGGCTTGATGCCTCTGCTTTTTTATGCCTGGATCGTACGGTGCCATTTGAATCTACCACCAAAATTGCCCGCAATTTTGTGTAAAGGTTCTGAATCCCGTCACTCCGACCAAGCAAAAAGAGAGGTTTTTACACCTCTCTTTTTGTTATTCTTGGATCGTACGGTGCCATTTGAATCTACCACCAAAATTGCTTGCAATTTTGTGTAAAGGTTCTGAGTCCCGCCACTTCGACCATAGCAAAAGAGAGGCTTTATGCCTCTCTTTTTTTGCTTGAATTTTTAATTTTTTGCTTGAATTTCAAAATTTCCTTCACTCCCCTATTGACAAACGCATAAAATCATGGTATACTATATTTAACACTTAGGTTAAATGTTAAATGAGGAGGTTATAAACGTGGCGATACAAAACACTTTGCGTGCGTTATCCGATCCTGTCAGGCGGGAAATTCTCGATCTGCTCAAAGGCGGTAGGCTTTCTGCCGGCGCGATCGTGGCGCACTTTGATATTACGGGAGCCGCCATCTCTCGGCATTTATCTGTGCTGAAGGATGCCGACCTTATCCGTGACACACGCGAGGGTAAATTTATTTACTACGAGCTGAATACCTCGGTCCTCGAGGACATAATGCTATGGATAGCAACATTGAAAGGAGATAACGGTAATGATAAGAAAGAATAAATGGAAGCTTATAATTTCATCCTTAATAACCCTGCTCCCCATCATTTTCGGAGTAACAGTTTGGGATAAGCTGCCCGAGCAGATGGCGATTCATTGGGGTATCAGCGGAGAGCCTGACGGATACGTAGGCACGGCGATCGCGGTATTTGCTCTGCCCATTATTCTGCTCATTATGAATTGGGTCTGCATTCTTGTTACCTGCCTTGACAACAAGACCAGAAATCAAAATCCCAAGATCTTAAATGCGACCTTTTGGATAATGCCCGTGCTTTCTCTTTACGTAAACGGCATAATCTACGCCACCGCCTTTGGAATGGAGGTTAACGTAAATCTTATCATAGCGCCTCTTATTGGTATCGGTTTGATAGTTATCGGTAATATATTGCCGAAATCCACTCTTAACCGCACGTTTGGTATCAAGATCAAGTGGGCTTTGGCAAGTGAAGAAAACTGGACGGCTACCCACCGTTTCGCAGGCAAGCTTTGGGTCATTTGCGGTCTTGCTTCCCTTCTCGGCGTTTTCTTCACCGACGTTTATCTTATGATTTTCCTGCCCGCGCTCCTGCTTGTAGTAGTCGTTGTTCCTATGGTATATTCTTACAGGCTCTACAAAAAGCAGTTAGATGAAGGAAAGATCACAGACGAGCAGGTTAAAGCGGCATCCGCTAAGCCTGCAAGCAAGGTAACTGTTGCAGTCCTTATTGCGGCGCTGGTCATCTTCTTGGCGGTCATAATGTTCACGGGTAAGATCGATGTTGCAAAAGGTAATGATGGCTTCACCTTAAGCTCCACCTTCAGCGGCAAGCTGACAGTAAATTACTCCGATATTGCCTCCGTCGAGCTTGACGAGGACGGTGTTTCAGGTAGTAAGATCAACGGCTTTGACTCTGCAAAGCTTCTCCTCGGCGGCTTCAAAAATTCCGAGCTTGGATATTACACCAGCTACGCATACCGCGGAAAAGCTCCCGCAATCGTATTGCATCTCAAGGACCAGCAAGTTGTAGTTATAGCCCTTGAAAACGCAGACGAAACCACCGCACTCTACAATGAAATAGTATCTTGCATTGAGGAAAAGTAATAAATTATGAAACGGTTTATAAAATCATACTGGAAAACCATTTTGTTTTTCGCAATCATAGGTGTCATTGGCGGTTTCTTTACAGGTATTTATGTCTTAGACAGTTATCCACCGGAAACGCAACAGCAACTTCTCGATGAGTTGGCTGCCAGTGGCCTTGGAGGATTTCCTCCTGATATTATTATGGGCGTTATTACCGCAATGCAGGCAGCGGGATACGGCTTTCTCTTAGGGGCGGCAGGTATTTGGCTCGGCAAAAAGATCAGGCTTTGGAAGGATGAAAAAAAGATAACAAAAAAGCCGCTGATCGCTTCTATTGTGGTTGCTATCACCGGTGGTATGGCTTTGATCTTATTCGACGTACTTTTCTTTGGAAAATACTCGGAAATTATCATGAACTCATACGTTGTAAAACCAACAATATCATACTTGATCGCATCTGTCTTATATGGCGGTGTGATCGAAGAGGTCATGCTTCGCCTTTTCTGGTTGTCTTTGGTTGCATTCGTTATGTGGAAAATATTTGATAGAAAGAACGTACGCCCGTCAACGTGGGTTCTTATTACTGCCAATATTATCGCTGCCCTTCTGTTCGCCGCCGGGCATCTTCCTGCCACAGCTACAATGTTGGGCCTATCCCCCATGATCGTATTCAGATGTTTTTTGCTGAATGGCGGTGTGGGCTTGTTGTTTGGTTGGTTATACAGAAAATACGGTTTACGTTATGCGATGATTGCTCATGGCGGATGCCATATCGTATCAAAGCTGATTTGGATCATATTTGTATAAATTCAAATATATAGAGTAAAGGCGAGATAATGCTCTCCCTACAAAAAGTGTTAAAAACAAAAGGCGACTCGTCGAGTCGCTTTTTTGTTTTATCCAAAATCAAATTATCCGATAGGCAGGAACTGAACTGCGCAGAATGCAGCATAGATGCAAAGGAGAGAAATTCCCTGCCAGCGCGCAAGCTTGCCTCTGATAAGTGTAGGAATAGTGAGGATACCCATGGCGATAAATACCAGTGGAACATCGATAAGCAGAGATGCGTTCATACCATTAATAAGCTTTTCTGCAGGTACGTCAAAGGGCTTGATGGTAATAGCCGCACCACTAACAAGCACAAGATTGAAAATATTGGCACCGATTATATTACCGAGAGACAACGAACTATGTCCTTTTGCCAGCGCCGTAACTGCGGTAACAAGCTCGGGGAGCGAGGTGCCAAGTGCTACGAATGTGAGTGCTATAACAGTCTCGGGAACGTGGAGTGCCTCTGCGATGACAGTTCCGTTATCTACCAAGAGGGTTGCACCAACAGCAATAACAACAGCGCCGAAAAGCATGTAGACGATATTGGAATTGAGTATACCGAGGGTGTTTTTGGTATAGAGCTTAAGAAGACCGATTGCAAGCAGGATAACACCAACGATGCCTACAACAAAATAGGTACTCATCAATGCGCCAAAGGTTACCTCCTCGGGAAGCTGACCGATAGCAGGAGTGCCGTTAATGAGACGAACTGCAACATCTATGATCTGGGAGGCAATAAGAGAAATACCGATAAGAATAAAGCCGAGAAAATCGCCCTTTGTGCTTTGGTTTTCTTCCTCTACCTCATCATCGAGTGCGTCCATTACGTTGTCTGCATTAGGCTGGGGCTTCATGCTCTTGACAGCCTGAACCACCTGGAACGCCATGTATCCAATGAATCCGACAAGCAGGACAATTCCTGTCCAACGATAAAATTCACCGAAGAAATATGCGATCAGAGCATAAACAACTGCTGCGCCAAAGAAGAAGATAACCGGGAATCTCAAGGATTTTTTATCTGCCTTTGCAGGCTTGATGGCAATAGTCAACGCCGCTATAAGCGCGGTATTACAAATAATAGAGCCGATTGCATTACCGTAAGCGGTAGAGCCACTTCCCTGCGATGCCGCAGTTGCGGAAACCATTACCTCAGGCAGAGTTGTACCAATGGATACAACAGTTGCACCTATAAGAATTTCGGGAATGCGGAACTTTCTCGCAACCCCCGTCGAACCGTCAACAAACCAGTCGCCGCCCTTGATGAGCAAGAAAAGACCGATTGCAAACAATACGATATTGAATACTATCATCAATATTTTCCTCCAAACATAAAACTACGCTTATTTTATCATAATTATTTATCTTTGTCAATATCAAAACTCATTTTAGACAAAAAACTCGTCCGTAGGCGGTGTATCTCCGCTTGCGGACGAGTTAGAGCTTTATTTTACTTTATTAGTGCTTTTTTCTAAAGAACCAAGCACCTGCAACAAGTGTGGTAATGATCATTCCGCCGATGCCGATCTCACCGAAGCAACCGCCTAACCATCCTACACGAGTATCTGAAGGAACAGCAGGCTCGGTATCGCTTTCCGATGCGGGCTCATCGGTTGATTCAGTAGCGGGCTCAGTCTCAACAGTAGGTGCAGATGTATCTTCAGATGATGACTCCTCGGAGGAATCTTCTTTAACATTGATAACAATAGGCGAAATACTGGTTTTGACGTCTTCAGGAGTAGAATCACAACAACTTATTGATGATACGTTAATGTAATTTCTTCCTACACAAGCATTTTCACTTATTTTGAATTTAAGGGTAAGAAGAATTCCTGTTTCAGTGTTATTATTTGAAACACTGGAATTTTCCAGAAGAATGCTCTTATCTGCAGTAATTATTGTTAAGATGTTTCCTACTGTTACTTCTAAAAGTTCAAATCCTTCAACCTGAGCAACATCTAAGTGTAATGCAACGATTCCTGGATTCTGCGTAACAACCAAGGTAACATCAACGGTATCTCCTCTCTCCGCCATTACCTCCTCAGAGGTAATGGAAAGAGTATCAGCAGAAGATGCCGATATTGCGGGGCAAATGCTCGCCAGGATAAATGCAATCAAAAGCATAAATACCGTTATTTTTAAACTTAATTTCATTTAGAAACTCCAATTATATTCGATAGTGGTTATTCATCAACGTTATATCCGGGAAAATCATATTCGGGCTTATTATCATCAAAATTATAATTCGCAATATACTTACGGATATGAATAAGGTCGATGACATCAACATCTCCGTCGAGATCTACGTCGGCATTATTTACATCGATATACACGCTATCCTTATCCGTGAGATATTTTCTCAACAACATAACATCAGCAAGGGTTATTTTGTTGTCAGGATCGCCGTCAACGTTACCTCTGTCAGGTATTACAAAGGTGACTTCTCCGGATTCGATCACAGTATTGACACCATAGCCCTGGATATTATTTGCATCGACAACCTTAACCGAGAACTCAGCAGTTGAACCAATTTCCATGACACTCTTGTGCTTGAAGTTGAGATTTATAAGCGTTCCATCTTTTATGATATCGGATGTATTCTTAAAGATCAATCTGTTTCCGATTATTTCCACTTCGTCGGCAACGTCGCCAATTGTATAACCCGTGAAAACAAACTTATCCTTATCATATGTAGGCATTATGTCAAGGTAAGAGAATCCGGTGTCGGTGTTATTTTCGATGAGAACCGGTACACTAAAGGAACCGTTAATATCTGCTACAGTATCTTTTTTCACCGATATATTAACGCTTTCAAGATCACTCTTAGTTACATCTCTTCCATCATCGTAGTATACTCCATCTGCTCCTTTTGGGGTGGATGTAATGTGTGTGATCTTGGTGTCGGTGAGGCTGGGATCATATGAGAATACCTCGCTGATGCTATCGCACATTCCTATGTAAGCCACGTCGAAAGTCTGAACTTTCTTCACGTAGTTGAAGATATCAACACGAAGGAACTTTGATCTAAGAGTACCGTCGTTTTCATCGGGTACAATGCTCTCGTCAGCAGGTTTCATCTGTTTAATGTCCAAAACTACAACATGCCACTCACCATCTGTTTTATGATCGATAAAGGAGTAGTAGGTGTTGTTTGGAACTGTGCTGGTGGTTTTTGTATGAAATTCAATACGCTCACCCGCTTGCTTATTATAGGTTCGGTACTTCATTACTATGTAGTTACCGGTAATTATGGTAGAGCCTTCACTACTGAAAAGATAGACAGAGGACTCACCAGAGGAATTACTGGTATATCTTACGTAATCAATACCATTCTCGTTTTTAGACTCAATGCCGCCGAAGTTATCCTTATATTTCAAAGAAGCCTCATAAAGCTTTTCACCGCTTGCGATAAAGTTCATTCCCTGGTTGATCTGGAAGTCGGCAAGGGTGATATCCCAGCCGTCGAAGTCCTCGGATGCAACTACCTTAAAGGTTCTTTCCACGTTTCCGGTCATATCCACAACGAAGGTATAGCTGTAGGTGGGGGTCTCGCTATCGCTATCGAAGTAGACGCCGTAGCCGTCGTAGCTGTATCCGTCGCCGTTTCCGTCGGGAGTAAGGGCGGAGCATACGTTGTATTCAACCCAAGCACCGTTCACAAGCTCGTAGATCTTGGGGTCGGTAAGCTTTTTGAAACCGTCAACTCTTACGGTCTGGTTATTTTCGCCGCCCGAAAGGGTAAATACTGCTTCCTTGCCGTTAGTGGTCTTAACTCTGGGGAGGAATGCGGACGCTACCTTTTCGGTAGTTATAGTAGCATTAGTTACGGTGGGGTCTGCTGTGGGTTTTGCGGTAATAGGATCAAGAAGAGTGTTCTTTCTTACGTCACGAACGTTCTGATCCTGAATGGTATCGTAGCTACCTTCCATTTCCTGGCTTCCCCAAGGAAGGAGGATAGCGTTAATGGTGATCTTATCGCCCGCCATCAAGGTAACTCCGTCAAGGTCAAGGGAGACAGCTATCTCACCTCCGCGGTCAGTGATAATAAAGTTAGGAGTTTCATCCACTCCGGTAATGCTGATTTCGGAGTTGTAAACGAGGAATGCTACGTTGGAGTAACCGGCTGCTTTAGGCTCGTTATGCTGGGAGGTAGCGTTATCCATATCGAAATAGGAGAAGTAAGGGCACTTGTCTCCAAGAACGTACTGCGCCGTACCGCTTTCCTCTATCTTTGCATCAACTACCGTGCTTTCGTTTTTGTCGTTAAGGTAGCCGAGGCGAGTATAGTAACCTGTGGGGTCATTAGATCTTACTGAATAGAACTGAAGCTGATTCTTGAAATCGGTGAAGGTAACGTCCTTAAGAACCTCAAACTTCATTTCATAATAGGTTCTGTTCTCGTCGGTCTGAGGCATCTCCATGTGAGTGTAGGTTGCCTTGATCTTGCCGTCGTCGGTAATATAGTGCATATCTACCGAGGCATAGTTAGGACCGTAGGAGTTAATGATATTTGCGGTGCTTTCGGTTGCAAATTTCTTTCCGCTTTCATCGGTATAGATCAACCATCTGTGATTACCGCAGCTATTATGCTGGGGATCTTTGCTCCACAAGGGGGATGACATTCCTCTGAAGTCGGGGAGTGTGCTATTTGTGGCGACCTGACCCATATTGTAAAGAGGCGTTATACAGTTAGACTCACTTACACCTGTGGAGATGTGATAGTAAGGAGCGTCAAACTGGATCCAAGAGAGCTGCTTGATGGGGAACTGACCCCAGTTCTGGTACATATTAAGAATAGTGTACTCGTTTTCAGATCCCTTCTTTATATCCATAGGATAGATAACTTCGCTGTATGTGGGGTCGTCAAAATTGAACTTGTTTCTCTCACCGTTGGCTTCACTGAAGTTTTTACCAACCTGGAGGGGTACGGGGATCATCATTTCATTTTCATCAAGGATTGCCGCACATTCAAGACAACCGCCGGTTCCGTAGGTCATGACCCAGATATTTCTATCCTGATTCTCTTCACCGATTATGGTGTAGTTGATCTTGAACTGCTTATTCTGTGCAGAGTAATAAGGAGTACCAAATCCGGTGAAGCTATTGATATTAAATTTGTAGCAACCACGAATTGCATCGTAGCCTGCATAAGTACCGTTAGAATCATCGCTAACGATGAAGTTTTCCTTAGGAATGGGATTTCTCTCGTTTTCTGCTTCTGTTATAAAGGTTGCAAGGTCGAAATTATCGTCGGTATAGAGTCGCTGACCCATGAAAATATCGTTTCCGTTCTTCGTTCCGGCTTCGGAAGGACTTATAGTATTGTTATCAAGGGGAAGGGTTTGAGAGATAACGTAATTCTCTCCGTCATCGGTAACGGTAAGCTTTCCACCCGAATTATCTGCGGGCATAATATAACCGAACACACCTGCGCCCTCAATGATAAAGCCTACGTACTCTGCGCTACTCAAATCGCTTACTGGGAGAGAGTCATAATAAAGAGTGTCGTCTGCCTTAACAACATATCCTAAAACGTCTGTCTTGGGGATCTTGACCTCAACACCAACCTTAGCAACGTTATTCAACTCCTGAGTTGCGGTGAACTGAGTAAAGCTGTGCATCTTATCGGAGTAAACAAGGAAGTCACGGTTAACGTAGAGACCGTAGGGGTAGCTACTTGTGTCTTTAACCTGAACAACCTCAAGATTGGTGATTTTAAACTCTGCTCCCTTTTCGATTGCGTTAAAGTCAAGACGGAGACCGAGGATTGTTCCCTTATAATTTGCATTGGTATACATGGGAACGTAATACACCATCTGATCGCCGCTAACACCATTACCACTTATGGAGAAATTAACTCTTCTACCCTCGTCAAAGTCGGTTTCGGTATCGCTAAAGTAAAAGCTTCCGCCTGTGATAGCAGCATCGGAGGACATGGTTATTCTAATAAACTGATAATCATCGGCTTTATACGTATTCCACGAAGAGTTCGCTTGGAAGCGCAAATAGGGGTCATCAGTGTTGTCTATCGTACCCGAAACCTTACCGTAATAAGAATTATTGTAAGTAATTTCCTTTGCTTCTTTAACAGCAAATTTCAGAGCTGTCGTTTTTTTAACATTACCGTTATTAATCTCTTCACTGATAAAGTTCTGACCCTCCATTCTGGCATCGTAGTAGTAATAACCAAATCTATGGAGGTTAGGAGAAGCTGTGGTGTTAGAATTTGAAGCGTAGAGCGTTTCACCGCCCTTCGTAACCACAAAGGCATCCATGGTATTCTCGATATAAGAGTTGCCTGCCTTATCCTTGAGATATACAAGCTGCATTTTCTTAGATTCTTCGAGGTCTCTGAGGTTATACTCGAATTTCATTTGCTGGTTTTCAACAATGAAATAATTTCTGCTGGGATCTTTGAAATAAGCCTGAACACCGTTTGCCAGTGAGTTGGCATTTTCAACAATCGCCGTATTAGCTTCGTCAACATCGACTATTCTCTCCTCTGCTAAAGCAGGCAGAGTACCGATGCAAAAAATTGGCAGAGCCATAGCTACAGTCATCAATAAAGATAACAATTTTGTAGGTCGCTTTCTCATAATACACCATCCATTACAAATATTTATCCGCAAGTCGATAGCGCTCGCAGATATTATCGATTAATTTTACCATTAATAATATGATTTGTCAATACAATCATCGTGATACAAAGCAAAAATTCAATAAAATTTACAATATCTAATATTTAGTTAACAAAATAATCATTTTTGGACGTCAATTTGTTCTTTTTTTCGCAATCCAAGCTTCTGTCGGCGCCAATGCTTCGGGGCTGAGCCATAGTGTTTTTTAAAGCATTTGGAGAAATATTCGTCATCCCCAAACCCGCACTCTTCGGCAACCTCGTGGATGGAAAGCTCACTGTTTGAGAGCAATCGCACCGCCTTTTCCATGCGTTTTTTCATAACGTACTCCATTATTGTTATGCCGAATTCGTCCTTAAAATGCTCGGTTATGGTAACGGTGCTACAATGGAGATTCCATGCAAGATCGGAAAGCGTTATTTTTTTTGAAAGGTTGTTTTTCACGTATGATTTCACCAGCTGACCTATGGTCATATCATTATCAACAAGCAGGTTATTTGTCTCAATATACTCGGCGATCATAGGCAGTAAAATCGAAAATGCTTCGAGCTTTTCCTTGGAGTATCTTGGCAGATTACCAATACTGCTTTCAAGCTGCTTTTTATTAAGATTCGGTGAGACATCCAGCACCGAATTCATAAGCTGCTTAAAGCTTTCCTCACTATCCTCGATCCCCATACCCACAAAAATGTATGCAACTATATCATCATTCTTATATATGGGCATCAGTGCCTCATAAATTCCAAATGGGCATTTATACACGTGTAGGTCCCTCTTATCTGTCGCCGCTATGATACCGCAACGGTCAGATTCAAGGCACATTTCCATACATTTGGGAGATCTATGTATATGAGAGCAATAAAGCGCACCGGAATAGCGCCTTGCGATAATTTTATTCTTTTTGTTTACTATGGCAATGTCCATACCCGATATTTCATAAAAGCTTTGCAGAATATCTTCTATTTTCAACATACTAATTTTCTTTTTGCTCCCGAGAATTATTTTAATCATCTTTCATACATCATAGCATACTATCCGTAAAATTGCAAGAACTTTTACTCATAATTTCAGGAATTTTTATTGATTTTACGGTTTTACCATTCACACCGCGGCGCATGGGATATCAGACCTTTCATTAAAATATTTAAAAACCGCACCCAATGGTGCGGTTTTTTGATTGTTCGGATAATCAATTATTCTGCCGATGACCTATATTTTCCGGGGGTAACGCCCACGTTTTTCTTAAAAACGCGGATAAAACCCGAATAGTCGCCAAAGCCGCAGAGCATAGCCACTTCGGTGACGCTCCTGCCCGCCGCCAGCATCTTTTTAGCCTCGGTTATGCGCTTTGAAGTGATATACTTTGCCACGGTAGTGCCACAATGCTCCGAGAAAAGTCGGCAAAGCTGATTTACCGAAAGATAGGATGCCTTTGCAACGCTCTCAAGGGTTATAGGCTCACCGAAATTCTTATTTATATAGTCCATGGCAAGGTTGACCGCCTTATGGGAATAGGAGCGGCTATCTACGCCCTCGCGCTCCAGAATGGCGCGGTTGACGTCGATGAGAATTTCGGTCATAATAGCACGCTTTATAAGGTCATCACCGTATCCCGTTTCACTTGACAACAATGTGAGCATTCTTTTCAGCTTCTCTGCCCCCTCTGCGGTAAGATGGACTCGGTGGTCAAATCCGTGCTTATGGGGATAAAAACACTTGGAAAGGTCAGTGTCGCGGGTGGAGCAATCGTGCAAAAATGCGGGGCTTATCTGGAATACGTAACGACGAAACTCCTCGCCGTGCTCGTAGGTTATCTTGTGCGCCTCGTACTGATTTATCACGAAAAGGTCATTATCGTGAACTTCATATATCTGACCGCCGATAAGGAAGCTTTTGCCGCCCGAGATGCAGAAAAAAAGCTCACAGCAATCGTGTATATGTATATTGGGGTTAGGATTGCGTTCCTCGGAGTAGTAGACACCAAAGCTTGCGTTCTCACAGGCATGTGAGATAGCACCGGAGCAGCTTTCAAATATGTGTTTCATTTTTTTGTCTCGCTTTCAAAAAACGCGGAATTTTGCCGCTTTTTTTACGTTTTATGTTTATTATATTATACATTATATCACACAATGGTGAGAATTGCAACATTTTCATTGAAATTTGCCTGTTTTTTTGCAAAAATTTATGTTAAAATGATAATGAAGTATTATGTTCACTACATTACTAAAAAATTATGATCAGGAGGTACATAAATGCTGAATCTTAAGATCACGGATGCAAGCGGCGCTTTGCTCTTCGAGCGCTCGGGTATGAACATCAGCGACTCTTACGAGGGTAAGCTTGAAGCAGGCTACAACATTCACGTCTCACTTCAAAACTGCGATTTCATTGCGATAAAGCTTGATCCCACACTTGCCGAGAGCATAGTTTGGGTTCCCAATAAGAGCTTTGATTACGTCATTCCCTCGCCCTCGGTTCTGCGCGCAGGATACGCCCCCGGTGCTTTTTCCGGTGACGTTCACCCAATTTCCGTCCGAGAGCCCGACGACGAGGAGATCTACGCTTATAGACAGATCTCGCTCAACCCCCACGACCTTCGCGGTAAAAGAAAAGCCTTCCCCCACGCTACTGCAAACTTCGTCACTCGTGACGAGCCTTGCTTCTTTGAAAGAAACGCTATCGACGGCGTTATAAACAATCAGGGACACGGCGGCTATCCCTTCCACTCTTGGGCAGGCGGCGCACGCGAAGACATTCAGTGGACAATCGACTTCGGTCGCGACGTTGAAGTAGACAAGCTGGTCTTCTTCCTCCGTGCCGATTTCGCTCACGATCCCATCACAGGTATCCCCCACGACTCCTATTGGAAGAACATCGACATCGAGTTCTCCGACGGTGAGGTAATTCACGGCGAATTCCAGATGGATGGCACAGATCTCAATCCCGCTAATTCGACGGGTATTTCTATCGAATTCGAGAAAAAAGTGACTCGCACTATTCGCTTATTCAATTTCAGACAGGTTACCGAGGTGCTTTCTTTTGCGGCTTTGACCCAATTCCAAGCATTCGGAACGTACATTAAGGAGGATTTAAGTAAAATGGAAGTAAGACAGGCAGCTAACGCTAAAGACGTAAAGCACTACACAACAGAGAGACTTCGCGAGGAGTTCCACATCGCAAACCTTTTCACAAAGGACAACATTAGAATGGTTTACAGCCACATCGACCGTATCATCACCGCAGGTCTTATGCCTGTTCGTCAGACCCTCAAGCTTGAGGCAGGCAAGGAGCTTGCAGCTGCATACTTCCTTGAGAGACGTGAGATGGGTTGTATCAACGTTGGCGGCAAGGGTATCATCACCGTTGACGGCGTTGAATACGAAATGAACCCCAGAGACGGTATCTACGTTGGTATGGGTAGCAAGGACATCACCTTTAAGAGCTGCGATGAGACAAATCCCGCAAAGTTCTACGTAAGCTCCTGCCCCGCTCACACTACTTACCCCATCGTTAAGATCGACATCGAAAAGGCGGCAAAGCGTCCTCTCGGTTCAGTTGAAGATTGCAACAAGAGAGTTATCAATCAGTACATTCATCCCGCAGTTCTCAAGACCTGCCAGCTCTCTATGGGTCTTACCCAGCTCGATCCCGGCTCTAACTGGAACACTATGCCCTCCCACACCCATGATAGACGTATGGAGGTTTACTTCTACTTCGATATGGGCGAGAACGACGTTGTATTCCATATGATGGGCGAGCCCACCGAGACCCGTCACATCGTTATGCATAACGAAGAGGCAGTTATTTCTCCCTCTTGGTCCATCCACTCCGGTGTTGGTACAAAGAACTACTCCTTCATCTGGGCTATGTGCGGCGAAAACCAGGATTTCGACGACATGGACCACATCCAGACCAAGGATCTGCTTTAATTCAGAACAAAAAACCACAACATAAAATTATTGAAAGGAACAAAATTATGAACAACAAGTTTTCTCTTGAGGGCAAGATCGCTCTCGTAACCGGCGCATCCTACGGTATCGGCTTTGCAATCGCTCAGGCACTCGCAGGCGCAGGCGCTAAGATAGTTTTCAACGACATTAAGCTGGAATTCGTTGACAAGGGTGTTGCTGCTTATGCCGAGGCAGGCATCGACGCTAAGGGCTATGTTTGTGACGTTACCGATGAGGACGCAGTTAATGCAATGGTTGCAGACATCGAAGCTACCGTTGGTGTTATCGACATTCTCGTTAACAATGCAGGCATTATCAAGCGCATTCCTATGTGCGAGATGAGCGCAGCAGAGTTCCGTCAGGTTATCGACGTTGACCTCAACGCCCCCTTTATCTGCGCTAAGGCAGTTATCCCCTCTATGATCAAGAAGGGTCACGGTAAGATCATTAACATCTGCTCTATGATGAGTGAGCTTGGTCGCGAGACCGTTTCCGCTTATGCGGCTGCTAAGGGCGGTCTTAAGATGCTTACCAAGAATATCGCTTCCGAGTACGGCGAATTCAACATTCAGTGTAACGGTATCGGCCCCGGTTATATCGCTACTCCCCAGACTGCTCCTCTCCGCGAGACTCAGCCCGACGGTAGCCGTCATCCCTTTGGCAGCTTCATCATCGCAAAGACTCCCGCGGCTCGTTGGGGTAATCCCGAGGACCTCGCAGGCCCTGCAGTATTCCTTGCGTCCGAAGCTTCTGACTTCGTAAATGGCCACATCCTTTACGTTGACGGCGGTATTCTCGCTTATATCGGTAAGCAGCCTAAGTAATATTTCGGTTGTGTCGAAGTATTACAGTGAAATATTTGGGTTGGCTCAAAGCCAACCCAAATGTGAAATGTTTTGTTTTACAAAACGTGAAATTCGTGCTATGCGCGAGTGAAATGCTTCGCAAGCGAAGCGTTAAGGTAGAAATTCGCAGAGCGAATTTCAATAACCATTTAAAGGATAAAGCCATATTAAGCTTACAAGCTCGTATTTTTGGCTTGGCAAAAAATATCCTTTTTGGAGGACAAAATAATGTATTATGATGAAATAATTGCTCAAAATCAGGCTTGGATCGACGAAACCTGGGCAAAGATCGAAAAGAAAGCATCTGCGGCGGCAGTTAAGAGCCGTAACAAGATCCCCTATACCACCGATGCCAATGGTAATCACACCGACAAATCGAAGGATCCTCATATGTGGACCAACGGCTTCTGGGGTGCTTACATGTGGCTTATGTACGAGGCTACAAGGAATGAGGATTTTGCAATCACTGCAAGAAATTGCGAAAAGGTGATGGACGCTTGCTTTGATGACATGGATCTGCTCCATCACGACGTTGGCTTCATGTGGCACATTATGACGGGCGCTAGATACGCTCTCACAGGCGAAAAGGACGCAAGAAACAAGGATCTTCTTTGCGCCATGACCCTCGCTTCCCGTTTCAAGCTCAACGGCGGATACATCCGCGCATGGAACGGCGAGTGGAAGGGGGAGAATAACGACGGTTGGACTATTATCGACTGTCTTATGAATCTTCCTCTCCTCTTCTGGGCAAGCCGCGAGGTTGGTGACGATCGTTTTGCACAGATCGCGCTCTCTCACCTTGATATGGTTGCTGAGCACCATATCCGTCAGGACGGTAGCGTAAATCACATCGTTTTCCACGATGTGGAGACAGGTGAGATGACCGGCACTCATCGCGGTCAGGGCTATGCAGTTGGCTCAACTTGGTCGCGCGGCGCATCCTGGGCTGTTTACGGCTTTGCACTGGCTTATGCTCACACCAAGGACGAAAAGTATCTCAATATCGCAAAGAAAGTTGCAAACGACTTTATCGCTAACCTCTCTGTTGAGGATTGGTTGCCTTTAGTTGACTTCCGCGCTCCCGCAGAACCTGTGCAGTACGATTCTACTGCGGGCGCTGTCGCATCCTGCGGCTTTATCGAGATCGCAAAGCACTGCCCCGAGCATGAGAAAAAGCTTTATCTCAAGGCGGCTCTCAAAACTCTCCAGGCTATGGACAAGAGCTTCTGCCGTTGGGAAGACAATATCGACGCCTTCCTTGATTGCGGTAAGGAGGAGTACCACTTCGGTATGAGCCACCCCATTATCTACGGTGACTTCTTCTACGCCGAGGCGATCCTCAAGCTCAAGGGCTCGGAATTTAATCCCTGGACTATCTGATTATACTTTTAAAAATGGCGACTTCTCTTTTATTTTGGCGTTGCACTTGATAGTATAATTCACCGAAAATATAAAAAGCCCTTCACTCTCGTGAAGGGCTTTAATTTTGCGTTTATTCGCTTATGGGTGTTTTTCTGATAAAGAGCACGCCTAGGGTGTTTCTGCCACAGTGAGAGGAAACTGTGCAGCCCGCACGGGTGATCATCACCTCTGCTTCGGGTGCGATGGATTTAACGCGGCTCACACAGGCATCGATGATCTCCTTGTCGCATCCTGCGTGGGTCACGAATACCTTATCAAGGCAGATGTCGGAGAGATAGTTCATTCTGTCATCGATATATTGAGAGAGTACTGCGTCAAATCTTCCACGATACTTTTTGCTAACACTCATCTTGCCGTTTTTGACGGTAATGCAGGGCTTGAGCTGAAGAAGATTTGCGCCGAATGCCGCAAGAGCCGAGCATCTGCCACCCTTGTGAAGAAATTCCAAACTGTCGATAACGAAGGAAGCATCAACGTTATTTACAAGTCTTTGGCACTCCTCCGCTATCTCGTATGCACTCTTGCCATTATTCGCCATTTCAGCAGCAGTGGCAACTAAAAGTCCGCCGCCGGTGGAGAGATTGCGAGTATCAACAACATAAACGTTGTCGAAGTCCTCTGCCGCCAAGTGAGCATTATGATATGTGGACGACATTTCCGAGCTGATAGTGAAAACAACTATCGAATAGCCTTCATTTGTATACTCCTCAAAAAAATCCTCAAAATCGGTGAGATTTACCGCACTGGTCTTGGGAAGCTGACCTGTCTTTTCATAATTGGCGTAGATCATATCGGGGTCAATATCAACGCCGTCGGTGTAATTCTTCTCTCCAAGAGTAACTCCAAGAGGAAGGATTTTAACGCCGTATTTTTCAATAAGCTCAGCCCCCAGATCACAGGTGCTGTCGCTTGCAATAATGATCTTTTCTAACATAAGGACTCCTTTTTTATCATTTTTTACACTATAACATATTTTTATTAAATTTCTGTTAAATCTTCCTTTTTTTCGCAGAAGTATCCAAATTTATATAAACGTTACAATTCCGCAAAGCGGTCAAATGCAAGCATTTGAGAGATTCTTCGTTGTTTTTGCTTTCGGCAAAAAGAAAAAAGAGGGATAAAGGCTACTTCTCATAAGGATGTTGGATTCCTCCTTGTAGGGGTCGACGTCCTCGGCGACCCGTTAAGACCCAAAATTGATCCACAGAAAACAAAGAGATAACCCCGACAGATTTTTGTCTGCCGGGGTTAATCTTTAATCAAGTTTCAAATATGATTTTGAATATTCAATGGCATCTGTGGGAGAAATCTTTGATTTATCATCAAGTGACAAAAAAGCTCTCGGATAATTATGAAAAGCCTTTATATATCGACTAATAGTGCTAACATAACCTTTTTTTCTTTCTACTGCGTTATTGATACATTCGGATAAGATAAAATGCATATCAAAAAGCAATTCTTCGTATTCATCAGAATAATCAGACATAGCGGTAGCCTCTTTTAAGGAATTTGAAAGCTCATCTTTGTAGCAACCGTACGATGTGGATAAAATGGAAATAATTTCTTCGGTTTGTGTAAGAGATATGTTTTTTAAGCCAATACACCCGGTGATGAATTGCATTGCGGAAAGAGTAGATATCAATTTTTCTCGATTATGTTTCCATACTAATTTGCTGAAGTTCATGTTTTTTAAACTTACCGCTATTCGATATAGCATAGAAGCCAAAATATTGGTTCTCGTCATAAATATCCCCTATCATAAACTTAAATCTATTTATCGCAAGTTTCGCCTTTGTATTACAAAGGCACATCGGGCAAAGCCCATACCCCTGAGGTTGCACGAACCCAAAGGCTCCCTCCGGGAGGGAGCTCCCGACAAAGTCGGGTGAGGGAGAGTGCGTTACAATAAAGTAAGCACAAGCCCCAAGTTACGCAGGCTCCTTCCGTCACGGCTATGCCGTGCCACCTCCCTCTCGGAGGGAGGCTTTTTGCTAACCCCATTATAACACAAATCGGCAGAGAAAACAAGTTCTCTGCCGAAATTTGTATATTGCGGGTCGCCGAGGACGTCGACCCCTACAAACATTGTGTTAAATATCCTTATGAGAACGAGCCTAAACCCTCTTTTTTCTTTTTGGTGGAGACAGCAGAACTCGAATCTGCGACCCCTTGCATGTCAAGCAAGTACTCTAACCAACTGAGCTATGCCTCCGTATTGACGACTTTGATATTATATCACAAAGTTTTATAAAATGCAATAGGTTTCAGAAAAAAAGTTAGAATTAATTTTTTATACAATATGCCGTAAAACGCACAAGTTCAATTAAATTATCGCTAAAATTTGGCAGATAAGTTGACAAAAACTTCTATATATGCTATACTAAAATTAATATATGCGCGGGTAGATTTATTCCGCTTTCAGACACGAGGAGGAAACAAACTATGTCATTTAACACTATGACAGATGCTAACAAAGAATTTGTAATCGGGCTATACGGTCTTAAGACCTGCCTTTCCATGCTTTCGGATGAGGCTGACCGCCTGAGAGCTGCAGAAAGTAAAGAAAGCGGCATGCGCGAGAGCATTGAGCTTAAGCAATATCGCAAAAATGATCTCCAGAGGAGATACGATGACCTTTCTGCAAAGAAGAAATTGCTTGATGCCAAGGCAGCCATAGATAAAGCAGCTATGATCCGCAATATTATTATCGGCGCTGTTCTTTCTGTAGTCAGCTTGTTGTCTATACTTCCCTTTACATTTATATTGGCTCTCGTTATGAGCTTTGGTAATTTAGCCATTGCGCTTGCGGGATTTTTCATCGGATTCGGTATTATTTTTGCTATGCTTATCGTCGGCATCAACCTTTTGAAAAAGGGGCTCTCCAAGGGTGCGCGCAAGCTTGTTCTCAACGAGCTCATGTCCCTTGATAAGCAACTTAACGAGCGCAAGGCCGAGCTTGATGCCCTTTCCGCAGAGCTGGCAAAGGAAGAGGCTGAATATGATCAGTACTACACCGAATTCAAGGCTATCTGTAAGGATTGTGCTGAAAAGAGCAAGGCTCTTTACGATGCGACCTACGCAAACTACAACGACACTCTTGACAACCGCGACTGGGGCAACGTAGACTACCTTATTTACGTTTACGAAACCAACCGTGCAGACACTCTTCCTAAGGCGCTTGAGATCCTTGGCGCAGAGCTCCGTCATCAGGATATTCTCTCGGCTATCGACAACGCCTCCAAGGAGGTTCAGCGTACTCTTACCGACAGCATCGGCATGCTGGGCGCACAGATTGGCGCACATATGGAGGCTCTTGGCAGCAGAATCGAAAAGAGCAATGCTTCTACCGTACATGCTATCCGAGAGGCTTCTGCAGCCGCTTCCGCTCAGGCAGACGCTCTCCGCACCGGTGTTACTGAGCAGAATGCTCTCTTGAGAAAGTCTAACGTAAACAGTTCCGTGCTTGCTAAGGACGTTAACTACCTTACCGAGCGCCACAAGCTTTACGGCAGCATTTAATTTTGTATCAAAAAAGCCCCTCACCTCGGTGAAGGGCTTTTTGTTTGTCCCCTTTATTGAAATACAAAAAACCCGAGGATTTTTCCTCGGGTTTTATTATCATAATTCAAAGCATTATTCAGCGTCTGCTGCCTCAGCAACCTCTTCAGCTGCTTCTTCCTCGGGCATAGCCTCGAGAAGAGCCTGAGCCTCCTCAAGGAGAACTCTGATGGAAAGGTTAACCTTCTTCTTCTCATCATCAACCTCAACGATCTTTGCATCTACGGTCTGACCGATCTCAAGAACGTCTGCGGGCTTTGCGATCTTGGTCATGGAGATCTGAGAAATGTGGATAAGTCCATCTACGCCGTCAACGATCTCTGCAAAAGCGCCGAAGGGCATCATGCTAACGATCTTTACGGAAACGATGTCGCCAACTGCATAGTTAGCCTTGAAGATGTTCCAAGGATTGTTCTCCTCGGTCTTGTATGTAAGAGAAATTCTCTTCTTCTCTGCATCGAAGCTCTTAACGGTAACAGTGATAACGTCACCGATAGCAACTACGTCTGCAGGAGACTTAACTCTCTTCCAAGAAAGCTCTGTGGTGTGTACCATACCGTCTACACCGCCAAGGTCTACAAATGCGCCGAAGGAAGTCATGCTCTTAACAGTACCGGTGTACTGCTTGCCCTCTTCGATGTTTGCCCAGAACTCAGCCTCAGCCTTCTTTCTCTCCTCACGGAGAACGGAGCTGATGGAGCCCTTTGCCTTCTTGTTTTCAACCTCAGTAAGTCTGAAGCTTACGGTCTTACCGATCATCTCGGAGAGGTTGGAATTCTTGGGAGTGCCGGTCTGAGAAGCGTGGATAAATACGCGAGTGCTGTCGCAAAGAACGATAACACCTACGTTGCCCTTAACGGTCTCGATTACGGTACCCTCAAGGATCTCGCCAGCTTCCTTAGCTGCAACGATCTTACCCCAGTTTCTGTCGGAGTCTACTCTCTTCTTGTCAAGTGTTGCGAAGCCGTCAACATCGCTAACACGTACTACAAACGCCTCAACAGCGTCACCGATCTTGAACATCTCAGTAAGCTTAGCAGAAGGATCATCTGTTATCTTATCTGCCTTGATGATTCCTGTAACCTTTGCGCCGATGTCAAGCTGAAGCTCGGTATCGTTAACTGCGGTTACATAGCCGGTAACAACGTCTCCTGTATTTAAAGTTTTGAAAGATGTTTCGAGAAGTTCTGCAAAATTCTCTTTGCTCATGGTTTTTTCTACCTCCTGAATTATATCGTGGGGAGTTGACGCTCCCGCTACGATTCCCACTTTTTCGTGGATGAACGGAATGAGCGGCTTCAATTCCTCGACATTTTCTATCATAATGGCATTCCTGCATTCCGCCTTACAAATCGCGTAAAGCTTTGCGGAATTTGAGCTTCCCTTACTGCCAATTACGACCATAAGGTCATTTTGCCTTGATAGTTCTGCCGCCTCTGTCTGCCGTTTTTCCGTAACATTACATATTGTATCATAAATTGCAGCATTAGTATATAGATATTTTGTAAATTTTTTAGTTTTCTCCCATTCTACCAAATTTTGGGTAGTTTGAGCAACCAAAATTGGTGCTTTTGTGCACACAAAATTTTCTTGTTCTAATGCTACTGCTCTTTCCAACTCCTCTGCCTTTTCAAAGGCGAAAACTCTGCCCAAAAACCTTGAGCAAAATCCTTTTACCTCGGGATGATCGGCACTTCCCAGCACCAATAAAAGTCCATCGGGATCATTATTTTCCTCAACGATTTTGTGTATCTTCTGCACGAAAACACAGGTGCAATCAACGAAGGAAAAATGCTGATTTTCCTTTGCACATTTAATGAGCAGATCCTCGGTCTCCTTGGTGATACCGTGAGCTCTTACGAAGATCTTCACAGGTGCATCTTCCCTCGCCTGGGCACAAAGCTTTTCGATATCGTGGACCTCTGCAACGCCAACGCCCGTTGAAGCCAGACGCGCGTTGTAGGTATCGTTGTGAATAAGCTTGCCGAGGGTAAAGATGCGCTCGCCGGCGCGAGCGGTTTTGATCTCATTTTCAACGGCACTCGCCGCACGGGCCACGCCGAAGCAGAAGCCTGCGGATTTTGCCACCGTTACTTTAATATCACTTACCACTCTTCTCTGCCTCCTCCGCCGCGCGGTAGAGGTCACAAACTCTGTCGAAGATAAGATTGGTTATTCTGATATACTCACCGGAAGCCTCGTGGTTATATCCCAGTTCCTCGAATTTGATGGGCTTGCCGTAATAAACGTCGATTTTTCTGAAAAGCTTGAATTTATTATCCTTTGTCTTTATGCAACAAGGGAAAATAGTAGCCTCCGCCTTAACTGCCACCATAGCCGCACCTGTCTTGAGGTCTGCCTCCATAGGAGTCTTGCCCGGCTCGCGGTGACCCTGTGGGAAGATTCCCACGCATCTGCCGCTTTTGAGTATGGAAATAGTGTTCTTGATAGCCGAAACGTCAGCACCGCCACGGTTTACGGGATATGCGCCCAAAGCCTTTACAAGGCGACCCAAGAGTGGTACCTTAAAAAGCTCCTTTTTAGCCATATAGTTGGGCTGCTGATGTTTAAGTCCCGAGCAGATCATTACGGGGTCGGGATTGGAGATATGGTTGCAGATGACGATATACGGGCCTTCCTCTTGGGTCGGCTCATTCTCTGCGCCATGAAACTTAATTCTGAAAAGAAAGGTTGCAAGAGGGCCTACGATAGCTCTTATGAAAATATAAAACTTTGTTTTCATGTCTCTTATGCTCCGATTTTTCCCTTAATATGATTAATGATATACTCTACTGATTCCTCAAAGTTATATCCGGAGTTATCGAAAATGTGAGCATCGTCTGCGGGCTTGAGGGGTGCTACCGCGCGGCTGGAGTCGGCTCTGTCGCGCTCTACAAGCTCACGGAGAACGTCCTCATATTTAACCTCCTTGCCCTTTTCGGTAAGCTCCTTATAACGGCGGGTGGCTCTTGCCTCATCGGAGGCGGTGAGGAATATCTTCACCTCTGCATCGGGGAGGATAACCGTACCGATGTCACGTCCGTCCATAATGACACTGTTCTCTCTCGCCAGCTTCTTCTGGGCTTCCAGCAAAAACGCTCTAACCGTTGCCACAGAGGAGCAAGCCGAGGCGTACATAGAGATGTCGGGCTGACGGATCTTGTCGCCCAAATCCTCGCCGTTGAGAATGACGTGCTGTGCGCCGTCAACGTATGCTATTTCGATATTTATTTGATCGAGCAGGGGGGTGATAAGCTCACTGACCTTGCTATCCTCTACGGAAAGACCGTTTTCACGGGCATAATAGCCTACGGTACGATAGACAGCGCCGGTATCAACGTAGATAATGCCGAGGCGCTTTGCGATCTCCTTGGAAATGGTAGATTTACCCGCTCCGCCTGGGCCGTCTATTGCTACTGCGAATTTTTTCATGATTGTTTGTTCCTTTATTTTATAATTTCAATTCTTCAAATTTTGATTTGTAGGGGTAATTGAAAAGTGATATTGTTGCTTCGCAACAGTGATATTTTCCTTTTGGAAAGTGATATTGTTCGTCGTTGCCGAACAGTGATATTCTATTCGCCGCCAAAACTTGCGTAGCAAATATCACTCGTCGCAAGACGAATATCACTGCGAAGCAATATCACTCGCCAAAGGCGAATAGAACTGCGGTGCTACGCACCGCTCTCCCCTGCGCTCTCGCCGGCAAGGACGGGGGTGGAATAGGCTATCTGGAGGTTGAAGCCGCCGGTATAGGCGTCGAGGTCGAGGACCTCGCCTGCAAAATAGAGCCCCGATACCAACTTAGATGCCATGGTTTTTGGGTCGATCTCCGTAACGGCAACGCCGCCCTTGGTGATTATCGCTTCGTCGATTGGACGGAAGCGCTGGAGGGGTATTCTCATATATTTAATAGCTTCAAGCAGTTTTCTACGCTCTTCCTTTGTGATCGAGTTGACCTTTTTGCGAGGATCTATTCCGCAGAGGTCGATTATAGGCTCGATTGCCTTTAAGGGCAGCAGATCGCCCAATGAATTGACGAAATCCTTATTATTGTACTTCGCAAAGTCTGCTCTTATGCGAGTATCCATTGCTTGCTCGTCAAGGGCGGGCTTCAAGTCTATGATCGCATCGTATATCCCCTTTTCAATATCGGGAATGTGCGCCGAGGCGGAAAGCACCATGGGACCTGTCATACCAAAGTGGGTGAACATCATCTCACCGAAATCATCGTAGACCGCCTTACCACTGTCACGGCGAACCACTTTAAGAGCAACGTTTTTCAGCGAAAGCCCTTGCATTCTCTGGCAAAGGTTACCACCTGCAACGATGGGCACGAGAGATGGGCGAAGCTCGGTGACGGTATGCCCTGCCTGACGAGCAAAACGGTAGCCATCGCCGTCAGAGCCTGTGGCGGGGTAGGATTTACCACCCGTACAAACTATCACGCTGTCACAGTCATAAAATCGCTCGCATGTGCGAACTCCTATCACTCTGCCCTCTTCTATTTCAAGAGCAGTGATCTTATTGTGTATCACCTGCACACCCACGTTGCGACATCTGTCGCTCAACGCCTTGACTACGTCTCCCGCCTTGTCGGACACAGGGAAAACTCGTCTGCCTCGCTCCACCTTCAAGGGCACTCCGCAGCCCTCGAAAAAGTCCATAGCATCCGAGGTGGAAAAGCGGTTGAGAGCCGCGTAAAGGAAACGAGGATTAGTGGGCACGTTATTCAAAAACTCGTTTGTCGGGCAATCGTTGGTAACGTTGCACCTTCCCTTGCCGGTTATCTTCAGCTTTTTACCGAGGCGGTCGTTCTTCTCAAAGAGCATTACCTCTGCCCCCATATAAGCCGCGTGTATCGCCGCCATCATTCCGGCAGCACCGCCGCCAATGACCGCAACGGTCTTTGCACTATTATTTATTTCACTCATATCAGCCGTTATTCGTGTCGTATACGTTGTATTCGTCCCAGACCTCTTCAAGGCGGTGGAGTCTTGCGGAGAATTCTTTGCTGCGCTCCTTTGTGATGCCTACGATAAGGGCATTGATAACCGACATGGGCGCAACAAGTGAATCCGCAAAGGATGCCATATCGCTCTGTGCTATGAGGAGCTGGTCTGCCAAGGGAACGATGGGCGAGCTTTCGCTATCGGTAAGAGCTATAACGTCTGCCCCTGCACGCTTGGCGAAATCCACACTCTTGATTATACTTCTGGAATATCGAGGGAAGCTGATTGCAAAAAGCACGTCGCCCTCACCAATATTCATCATCTGCTCAAATGTCTCGTTACCTGACGTAGTCTGGATGAGGCGCACGTTGTCCGAGAGCATACGAAGGCTGTAATTTAAAAATTCCGCAAGGTAGGAAGAGGAGCGCAAGCCAATGATGTAGCAGGTCTTTGCGTCGATAATATTCTTTACCGCCGCATAGAACGCCTCCTTGTCAATTCCCTCAAGGGTTCTCTTTATTTTATCTATATCGGAGCTGAGCACCTTTTGGATAACGTCACCCTCACCGATAAGGTTATTGGTAACCTCGATTCTCTGCACCGCGGTCAGCTTTGCGCGAATGAGCTCGCGAAGAGAACGCTGGAAATCGGGATATCCCTCAAATCCAAGTTCGATTACGAAACGAACCACGGTGGATTCGCTGACGCCAACCTCTTGACCTAATCTTGCGGCAGTCATATAAGCCGCCTTGTCAAAATGATTGGTTATAAACGAAGCTATCTGCTTCTGACCTTTTGAAAAACCGGAATAATTGTCCTCTATGTACTTTAAAATGTCAGTTTTCATAAAAACTCCTTACCCTTTACAAAAATAATTGAAAGCATGAGCACAAAATAATACATTTTATATTATATACCTATTTTTGCAAGTTGTCAATCGTAATATTGCATACTTTTTACGTTTTTGTCCTCTTTTTTTCAATTTTTGGCATTATACACAGTTTTTTGCAGCATTTTTCTACATTCCACACGCCACTAAATTGCAAAATCTATTTACAAAGCCGTACCAATGTGATACAATAAACTTAAGTGTGTGGCGTTTTTTGTCAAATGCCGCAACTTACACAAATTTAATATTTCATAAATGGAGGATTCTTTATGAAACTTATTTACGGTGTCAAGGACAAGCCAAAATTCGGTCAGGTAATCGTCTTTGCTATCCAGCAGCTTCTCGCAATTATGGCGGCAACCCTCGTAGTTCCCGTTATTATCGGACACGGCATGAGCCCTGTTGCGGCACTCTTCGGTGCGGGTATCGGTACTCTCGTTTATCTGCTATTCACTAAGTTCCGCAGCCCTGTTTTCTTGGGTTCTTCCTTCGCGTTCCTCGGCTCTATGGCGGCGGCCTTTGCAGGGGGCGTTTCGGTAGGCCTTGGCTACATCGGTCTTATTCTCGGTGCAGTCTTTGCAGGTCTGGTTTACGTAGTTATTGCTGTTATAGTTAAGTTCGCAGGCGTTAAGTGGATCAACAAGCTTATGCCCGCAGTGGTTATCGGCCCGACAGTTGCTCTTATCGGTCTTTCCCTTGCAGGTAATGCGGTGGGTGATATGAACAAAACCAACGTTATCACCACTCTCGACCCCGAAAATTATCAGGTCATTGAGATCGCCAAGGATAGCTACATCGACGAGGACGGCAACCTTGTCAAGGATGACGGCGTTGACTACATTATTGCCGACGCTGATGCCGTAGCAGACGAAAATGGCGTTATCCCCGCAGACAAGATCCACAATGAGATAACTCTTGATAAGGATGCAGACGGCAATTACGTCTACACCGCCAACCTCGGCTCTAACTACGTTGCCATCATCTGCGCACTGGTTACTCTGGCAGTTACCATAATCTGCTCGGTTTACGGCAAGAAGTTCATAAAGCTTATTCCCTTTATTATCGGTATCGGCGCTGGCTATGCTACCGCCTCGGCATTCTATATCGTGGGCGTACTCACAAGCAATCCTGCGCTTATGATCATTGATTTCTCACCCTTTACCGCACTTGTGGCTGACGGCGTGACTCTCTCCACATTCTTTACCATTCCCGAGTTCACATTCCTCACCGCATTCGGCAGCTTCTCCGAGCTTAACGGCACATACGTCGCTTCCATCGCGGTTGCTTACGTTCCCGTTGCATTCGTTGTATTTGCCGAGCATATCGCAGACCACAAGAACATATCCTCCATCATCGGCAAGGATCTGCTTGAGGATCCCGGTCTCCACCGCACTCTCCTCGGTGACGGCGTAGGCTCTATGGTAGGTTCTCTCTTCGGCGGATGCCCCAACACCACCTACGGTGAGAGCGTTGCATGTGTGGCTATCACCGGAAACGCTTCTGTTGTTACTATCATCACCACCGCCATCGGTGCTATTGCCATTTCCTTCCTTGCTCCCTTTGTGGCTGTGGTAAACTCTATTCCCTCTTGCGTAATGGGTGGCGTTTGTATGGCACTTTACGGATTTATTGCGGTTTCGGGTCTTAAGATGATCAAGAAGGTTGACCTTGAGCACAGCTCCAACCTTTTCACGGTTTCAGCTATCCTTATTTCCGGTATCGGAGGTCTTACCCTCACCTTCGGTCAGGTGACCATCACCAGCATCGCTTGCGCTCTTATACTTGGTATCCTTGTTAACATCCTCGTAAACAAGGCGAGACAAAACAAGGCTGAATAATTTATCGATCAAACATAAAAAAGCACCGCAGACAAAAGTCTGCGGTACTTTTTTATCGGAGAAAATCTCTCCGCACTTATTTCAAATGATTCTTAAGGCCAAGCTCGGAAAGAAGATTGATTGCCTCTCCAAAGTTGCTTTTATCAACTTTAGCATTGGTTTTAAGACTTTTTGCCGATCGCGCCAGTCTACCCTTGGCAATAGAATCTATCCAACGGCGCACCTGATATACGGGTATCATAGCGCGGCATTTCAAGGATGGATATTGCCCCCTCAAATGCTCGTATGAAACAAAAATTTTAGAAAGAATATAGCCGACTTTTCCGCCTCTTGCATCCTGCTTCATCGCAATTCCCGTTTCTGTTTCACCGTAAGCTCCTCCCGACAGAATGTAATTCTCCATTCTGCGGCTGAGCTCACTATGTGCACGCTTGCCAAACCAAACCTGCGAAAGCTCCAAAATAGCCAAGTAGAATCGCTCTATACCACTTTCTCGGCAGAGCGAGAGGACTAAATCATCGTCAAAATTTCCGTCTTTCGTAAGATACCAAAGGTCAACTATGGCTCTTATACCGCAACCGCCATTTGCAAAATGATAGGAATCGTGGGCGACAGCGTGATAGATGAAAAATTCCTTGAAAAGGTCATATCTGTAACCCTGCCCAGAGTGGGTAGCATACTCCCAAACACGGCTGAGCACGCGGTCAAGATCTGAGATATTTTCCTTTATACTAAAATGCAATTCGAGATGCACTCCACTTTCGGAATAAAGGGATATATCGTGATAATCACGTGTTTTTTCGGATTTGTAAACAAGGTCGTTTTTCAGCGTATCCACCGCCGTGTCAAGGTCATTCTCGTGCACAAGAATATCAATGTCGCAACTTGTTCTCATCCACGGCTCGGGATAAAGCGCGCGGATGACCGCACCTTTGAGGGGGATATATGCGATATTTGCCTTATCAAAGGCAGCGCAGATGCTGTCGATCTCATACTGTATGTTTTCGTAGCGATAGATAGCCACCAACTGCTGCTTAGCAAGCTTGCGCGAGATATCGCCATCACCAAGTAGACCCGCGCAGTCAAGAGCCTCACCTACAATGTGCGCCATATCGTGCTTTTTTGATATTTTATAAAGCTCTGCAAGAGTTTCCTCGTTTAAGTCCTCAAACAAACTCTTATTCAGCTCCTCTCCGCCAAGCACCGAGCGCAAAAGAGCAAACAGCTTATTATTTAATTCGTTCATTTGCGCTCCTTTCTTAAAAATCAGAATTTTCTCCAAACCATTTTATTTACCACGCCGGTGTAAGACTGGATGATCTTAACTACCTTGGTGGAAACTATCTCGTCGGTATAGGTAGGCACGGGGATACCGTAGTCGCCTGCCTCGGTCATTGAAACCGCGGTTTCTACCGCCTGAAGAAGTGAATTTTCGTCAATTCCCGCAAGAATAAAGCAAGCCTTGTCAAGCGCCTCGGGTCTCTCAGTAGAGGTTCGAATGCAGACCGCGGGGAAAGGATTGCCCACACTTGTGAAGAAGGAGCTTTCCTCGGGAAGTGTGCCGCTATCCGAAACTACCGCAAATGCGTTCATCTGCAAGCAGTTATAATCGTGGAATCCGAGAGGCTGGTTGCAAATAACTCTCTTGTCAAGCTGGAAGCCGCTTGCTTCAAGTCTCTTTTTGCTTCTGGGGTGGCAGGAGTAAAGCACGGGCATATCGTACTTCTCTGCCATCTTATTTATAGCGGTGAAGAGCGACAAAAAGTTCTTCTCGGTGTCGATGTTCTCTTCTCTGTGTGCCGAAAGAAGGATGTATTTCTTCTTTTCGAGACCTAACCGAGCGTGAACGTCGCTGGCTCTGATCTCATCAAGATTTTCGTGAAGAACCTCTGCCATGGGCGAGCCTGTAACGTAGGTTCTCTCCTTTGGGAGACCGCAATCGTGGAGGTATGTTCTCGCCTGCTCACTGTACGCCAGATTGACGTCGGAAATGATGTCAACTATGCGGCGGTTGGTTTCCTCGGGCAAGCACTCGTCCTTGCAACGGTTTCCTGCTTCCATGTGGAAGATCGGAATATGCAATCTCTTTGCCGCGATCGCGGAAAGACAAGAGTTGGTGTCTCCGAGAATGAGGAGCGCATCGGGTTTAATTGCATTCATCAGCTTATAGGAGCAGTTGATGATATTGCCCACGGTTGCGCCAAGATCGTCGCCAACCGCATCCATATAGACCTCGGGAGCTTCAAGCTTTAAGTCCTTGAAGAAAACGCCGTTGAGGTTATAATCGTAGTTCTGACCCGTGTGGGCTAAAACGCAGTCAAAATATTTACGGCACTTGTTTATTACCGCCGCAAGACGAATGATCTCGGGGCGTGTGCCTACGATGATAAGCAGCTTAAGTCTGCCGTCGTTCTTGAAAGAAACGTCGCTGTAATCAAGTTTTATGTTCATCATTTTTTCATCATTCCTCTAATTTTCTTTTTAAATACATCTACCATTGGCTGCCTTTTGATTCTCAACATATTATACACTTTCTCTGTCTCTGGAATCTTATTAATTCTGATGTATTTATCATAGATTTCCAACAATCCCTTTTCTTTTTCATTGGGAACATGGAGTATAGCAACAGGATTATACATGTAGTTAGTAGAAACCAGTCTGAAATTAATATCAGTCCAATATCTATATATATATGCTCCCGCATTCTTTACTTGTTGCTTCATGTCATACGCGGCAATAGATAAAATAAACTCATCGCCCTTTGTAGTAAGGAAATCTTTTTGTATCATTTCCTTATGTATCTCAAGGCATCTATCAGAAAACGCAAGAGCTTGTTCTCTATTTGCCGCAAAAAATTCTCCCCCAAAGTGAGTAATTAAACTGTATCCATTAAATGCTCTCACTTCATCCAAAAAAATTCGATAATCTCTCACTTGGAGTCCGTGACATATATCATATAATAAAATATTATTACTACATTCATCCCATATATCGTTAAATGAAGCTTTAACATATACGTCGGCATCAAGATATGAATAAAAATCATATTCATACTCTCGAGAGATGTGATACAATGCACACAACTTATAGAATGCCAAATTCCACTTGTAATTCAAGCCAAACAAAAATTGATCGAATTCACATTTTAAAATAAGTACCCCATTAGCCTCTAACACTTTTTTGTATTGTTCCGGCACGTCAATATTGGTAACCAAGGCCACATCACAATCATTATAAGCTTTAGCTGAAACAAGAGAAACACAGCAATTTTTCAAATATATTTCCTTTCGGGCTGACTTGGCAGAAATATTAACTCCGGATTCTGCATTAACAATTTCAGCGTATGGAATAAATATCAGCTTTCTTTTACCTTCAATAGTCATAAATAAACCTTCTCTTTCAAGTTAAACTGTCTCAAAAAAAGTATCGGGGCTTGTGGGATCAAACTGCTCGTTTGCCCACATAAGGGTTACGAGATCCTCGCTGTCCGAGAGATTGATTATGTTGTGTGTATAACCGGGGAGCATATGTATAGCCTCGATCTTCTCCCCCGAAACCTCAAAATTCAGCACCTCGTCAGAGCCGATCTTGCGCATCTGAATAAGCCCCTTGCCGCTTACAACTATAAAGAATTCCCACTTCGTGTTATGCCAATGCTGACCCTTGGTAATACCAGGCTTTGAGATATTTACCGAGAACTGACCGCATTTTTCGGTTTTCAGCAGTTCGGTGAAGCTGCCTCTTGCATCCACGTTCATCTTCAAGGGGAAAGAGACCTTTTCCTTTGGGAGATAAGACAAATAGGTGCTATAAAGCTTCTTTGCAAAGCTATTTTCGGGAATTTCGGGCATAACGAGAGTCTTTGGCTGATCACGGAAGGATTCAAGAAGCGAAACTATTTCGCCAAGAGTGACCTTATGTGTCACGGGAGCAGCGCAATAGCGACCGTCCTCGCAAAGCACGGTTTCGATACCGTCAAAGGTGCAACGATGCTCTCTTTTTTCGAGCGCGGCGATCATTTCGTCCACAAGATCGTCGATATAGAGCAATTCAAGGCAGACCGAGGGATCATTTACCGTGATGGGCAGGTCGTTTGCAATATTGTTGCAGAAGGTTGCCACCGCGCTGTTATAATTAGGTCTGCACCACTTACCGAAGAGATTTGGGAAGCGGTAGACCAGCACCTTGGCGCCGCTCTCTTCACCATAGGCAAAGATCAGCTCCTCGCCTGCCTTTTTGCTTCTGCCGTAATCACTATCATAGCGACCGATACAGGTAGCCTGAATAGACGACGAGATCATCACGGGGCATTTGTTGCCGTATTTTTTCAGCGTTTCCAAAAGCTTTGAGGCAAATCCGAAGTTACCCTGCATAAACTCCTCGGGGTTTTGTGGGCGGTTGACGCCTGCAAGGTTGAAAACGAAGTCAGCCTGCCGGCAAGCCTCCTCCAGCACGCTTTCGTCGGTGTCTATATCGTAGAGATAAAGCTCGTCGATAGAGAGAGAGGGAAAGCGTCTGTCCTTGCCGTCTTTAATGTTTTTCAATACCTCGGTGAGGTTTTTTCCAACGAAGCCGTAAGCTCCGGTTATAAGTATTTTCATATATTCGTACTCACCCGTTTATTTTCTTTCAATACACCAATCGGTACCATTTTTAATCACTTTTGCAGGAACACCAGCAATCACTGTGTTACTATCATCAAATCTTTTTGTAACCACTGACCCAGTTCCCACCATATTATTTGAAGCGATATGTACGCCTTTGTTCACCAACACCCTGTAACCGATCCATACATGATCATCAATAACAATGTCTGCGGCAGGGTTAATACGATTGCCATCCATATCCAACAGTGAATGCGAATCCCCTGTTCTAAACACTATTTCCGACGAAAAAAGGCAGTCATTACCTATTTTTATACGTTTAGACTCGGTGCATGCTAAATGTATCTTTCCACACAATCGTGTCTGATCTCCGATACTGATAATGTTGCCATCATCCTCAATATACAAATCTCCGTTAACTATATAGGAGTTTTTGCCTATTTCGATGGTATTATTGTTTCCCTTTATACAAAAAGTGGTATTTCTTATCATCCCGTCGTCGTGTAAAATTATAGTATTACCTTTTCCGGCACACAAAAACTTACACTTATAGAGAGATTTACCATAGTTTTTGATCTTATTTCCTCTCAATCTGTATTTGTTATTGAAAGGCAAATAATTAAACAAACGATAGTATTTTCTAATTATTTTTTTTAAAAAACGTTTCATTTTTTGCCCACAAATTTCGCCAACTCTTCCTGAATATACGCGAGAGAAGCGATCTTCGCCTTGGTCTCTTCCACGTTAAGAAGCTGGGTATTGTGAGAATTGAACTCGGTGAGGGTATTTCTCTCGGTATCGCCCTTATTGAAGTACTTATCGTAATTAAGTCCACGCTTGTCGCAGGGCACACGGTAGAAGTTGCCGAGGTCGATAGCATTCGCGCACTCCTCGTTGGTAAGGAGAGTTTCATACATCTTCTCACCGTGACGGATACCGATAACCTTGATAGCGTTTTTGTCGCCGCCGAAAAGCTCGCAAACCGCCTCTGCCTGTGTCTTGATGGTACAAGCAGGCGCTTTCTGTACAAGAATGTCACCGCTCTCACCATGCTCAAATGCAAAGAGAACGAGATCCACCGCCTCGTCAAGCGACATAATAAATCTGGTCATTGTGGGGTCGGTAACGGTTATGGGGTTACCTGCTCTTATCTGGTCTATCCAAAGCGGAATTACAGAGCCGCGAGAGCACATTACGTTGCCGTAACGGGTGCAGCAGATCTTGGTCTTCTCGGGGCTGACTGTTCTGGACTTCGCCACGATTACCTTCTCCATCATCGCCTTACTTGTTCCCATAGCGTTTACGGGGTAAGCCGCCTTGTCGGTGGAAAGACAAACGATGTTCTTAACGCCTGCATCGATTGCCGCAGTAAGCACGTTTTCAGTACCAAGCACGTTGGTCTTTACCGCCTCAATGGGGAAAAACTCGCAAGAGGGCACCTGCTTCAATGCCGCCGCGTGGAATATGTAGTCAACTCCGTGCATAGCGTTGCGCACGCTTGCGATGTCGCGCACATCACCAATGTAGAACTTGATCTTCTCTGCTACCTCGGGCTTTGTTACCTGAAAATAGTGACGCATATCGTCCTGCTTCTTTTCGTCGCGGGAGAAAATTCTGATCTCACCGATATCGGTGTCAAGAAAACGGTTGAGTACGGCATTACCGAAAGAGCCTGTACCACCTGTGATCAAAAGTGTTTTACCTGTAAAAAGTCCCATTTTATTTATCCTCCAGATACTTCATAAAGTTCTCTTTGTTTTCTTTTGCTGTGGTCGTGGGTCTGCCGAGGTCGTCTCTCGCTCCGATGGAGCATTTGACCTCAATAAACGAGAGTTGATCCGATACCTTTGCTCTATCCAGCGCGTTATCCAGCGCATCAAAGCTATCCACACTCTCAAACGAGGGATATCCACATCCTTCTGCTATCTTCATAAGGTCGATCTTCTCTGCCACAGTGGGAAGTCCGCCAACCGTCTCGTGTGCTCCATTATTTATAACGATGTGAACCACGTTTTTGGGAGCGTTGGCTCCAAGAAGCGCCATAGAGCCCATGTGCATAAGCAGCGCTCCGTCTCCGTCGATTATCCAGATCTTGCGGTCGGGCTTTTCATTGGCGATTGCAAGGGCAATCGACGAGGAATGACCCATAGAGCCAACCGTTAGGAAATCAGAACCGTGTGCCTGACCTCTTCGCTCTCGAATCTCGAAAAGCTCTCTCGAGGCTTTGCCAGTGGTGGATACTACTACGTCACCCTCACTTGCCGAGGCGATATGCTCGATTATCTCCTCGCGCACCATGCTGTTTTCGTTTGAATACTTGACCTTTCCGTCAAATTCAAGGGCGCCCTTGCGGATAACCAAGGCGGTCTGCTTTCCGATTGCCCAAAGAGCGCGGAACTCCGTCATCTTCTCTTCAAGCTCCTTGGCGGTAGTGCTCTTGCTTACTACAAAGGTAGCAATATCCATGTCCTCAAGGAGACGGACTGTAACCTCGCCTTGATAGATATGCTGGGGCTCATCGTGAACGCCCGGCTCACCTCGCCAGCCTACGATAAAGAGGCAGGGGATGCCGTAAACCTTATCGTTCATAAGTGACGCCACGGGGTTAATAATATTTCCCAGTCCACTGTTCTGCATATAGACCACCGGCACCTTTCCCGTTGCCAAGTGGTAGCCCGCCGCAAGTCCCACGGCGTTACCCTCATTAGCGGCAATCACGTGCTTACTTGAAATGCCGTAGGTCGCCATAAGGTAATTGCAAAGAGGCTTGAGAAGTGAATCGGGAACTCCTGCAAAAAATTCAAATTCCTTTAAAAAATCAAGCTTCATTATATAAACATCTCCAGATAAAGATCGTAAAGTTCTTTGTTATCAAGAGCTACGGGGTTGTTGCCAAGTCGCTCCACGTTCACCGAGTCGGCAAGATATTTCGCCATCTCTTCCCTGTTTTCATCGTGAGGATAGCCTATTTCAAGCCTTGAAAGCATTGCTTCAAAGCCCTCTGCCGCATCTTTTGCGGTCGCGTACCCAAGCGCGTTTGCTATCTCGTCAAAGGTGGCAAGAACGTAGTCTGCTCCTCGACTATCATTACAGCTCTCGTAATTTTCAATCATATATTTCCACACTCGCGGCAGGCTGATTCCTACCGAATGACCATGGGGATAACCGTAGGTGGTGGTCAGCTTATAGCTCATAGCGTGGGGGGCGGTAGTAGCGGTGTACGCTATCGCCTGACCCGCAAGGTTTGATGCCGTCATTATCTTGTGACGCGACACGCAGGTGTTTTGCTCCACGTATTCAAAGATATAGTCCTTTATCAACTCGATGGCGGCTTTTGAGCAGGCTATACTCTCGTCGCACGAATTGACACTCCACCAAGCCTCGATTGCTTGACAGTAGGCATCCAGAACGGTACATTTTTTCTGATAAAGCGGCAGATTTTCAAGCACGTCACCGTCCAAAATCGCCACGTCTGGCAAAATGCTCGGGTGCTTGACCGACTGTTTCTCTCCTTTATAATATATAACCGAGAAAGGAGTAGACTCGCTTCCGGTTCCTGCCGTGGTGGGCAGAGCTATAAGCGGAATGCCCGTGTCGGTACATTTTTGATCAAGATAGAGCTTGTCCTTGCTCATTTTTGAGTAGAGCTTGATGCATTTTGCCACGTCGATCGCGCTTCCGCCACCTACGGCAAGGATCCCGTCGCAATTCTCTGCTCTAAACAGGTCAACACCGCCCACGATCTCCTCATACTTGGGATTGGGGGTAAAGTCCGAAAAGAGCACGCGAGGGATGTCAAGATGAGCAAGATACTCCCACACGGGAAGTCTTTTTGCCGATCCGCTATAAACCAGCATATATTTGGTGACCCCAAGGGAGCGGAGCGCTTCTCCAATCTCCCTGTAGGATGCACTTCCTTCAATAATTCTTTGTTTCACTTTTTATTCCTCAAAAATTATTCTTCGGGGATACTCTTATTCCTCCGGAATAAGTGTAATTATCTCTTTGATGGACATACACATATCATCCGCTTCCTTGGCACGGTGGTTTTCAAGGATGGTGAGGGCGGTCTTTTGCATTGCGGGGAAACCGCTACGAGTTAACTGATTTGCGTAGATAACCACGTTGACGCCTATCTGCTTAAACTCCTGCTCGGTGACGGTATTAAAGGAGGTAGGAACTACCACAATGGGAGTTGCCTTATTCTTTTGACGGAACTTCTCCACAAACTCAAATATCTCCGCAGGATCCTTCTTGCGGCTGTGGATCATAATAGCATCAGCACCTGCATCAGAGAAGGCAAACGCTCTTTCCAGCGCGTCCTCCATTCCTCTTTCAAGAATGAGCGACTCAATACGCGCACAGATCATAAATTCCTTGGTCTTCTGCGCCTTCTTACCCGCCCTGATCTTCTCGCAGAAGTTCTCAATGCTATCCTGGGTCTGCTCGACCTCGGTGCCGAAGAGCGAGTTCTTTTTAAGTCCGGTCTTGTCCTCGATGATTACCATGGAAACGCCCATTCGCTCAAGGCTCTTGACGGTATAAACGAAATGCTCGGTAAGTCCGCCTGTGTCGCCGTCGAAGATGATGGGCTTGGTGGTAACCTCCATTATGTCGTCTATGGTGCGGAAACGAGAGGTCATATCAACAAGCTCGATGTCAGGCTTGCCCTTGGCGGTAGAGTCGCAAAGGCTGGATACCCACATAGCATCAAACTGATAGGTCTTGCCCTCTTTAAGCACCTTGGTCTGCTCAACGATAAGTCCTGTGATACCGCTATGAGCCTCCATGGCGGTAACGAGACCCTTCATAGAGATAAGCTTTTTAAGTCTGCCACGGCGCATGTCGGGCATAGAAAGCTGCGCTCGGGAGAGCTTTTCCATTTCAAGATATGTTTCGGCCTTGGAATAGGGATACTCAACCAGCTTTCCGCCATAGCTTGCCAAAAGCTCAACGACCTCGTCGCGGATAGGCTTCTGGAAGCCCTCGCGCCAATCATCGCCGTGAACCACAAAGTCGGGCTTCAGCACGCGGATATTTGCGGCGTAGGAAAGCTCCTTTTGCTCGATAACCTCAGACACGCCGTTGATATTTTCAACCAAGGATTTCCTTTCGGCATAAGGCATAAGAGGAAATCGCTTGTAGGAGGCAACCGCCTCGTCCGAAAGCACGCCGATGATCAATCTGCCCAGCTTCTGCGCCTTCTTGATGATGGAAATGTGACCCGAATGGATCATATCGGTAGAAAAGCACATATAAACGGTACGGCTTTCAAGCTCGGCAATTCGAGATGCCACAACTGCCAGATCCTCGGGAGTGTCGATCTCGCCGCAGAGGGCATTTTCAACGTCAAGGGGATAAATGAGGCACTTGTCCGACACCTTGTTAAAGGCGTTTTCAGCGTAACACTTGCGGTCATCTCTCTCGCAGAATGCAACTATCTCGTCGAGCCAGACCTTCCAGTCATTTTTGCAAAGCTTGTAAAGGGGTTGAGCCGCCAGCGCATCGGTAAAGAACTCGATGCCAACAGCCTTCACTCTTCCCTCGCCTATTACCGCCTTGAAATCCTTTTCGGGCAGAGGCAGGGTCGAGCTGACGGTCATACAGCTCACTTCACTGGCGATGACCTTATCGAAAACCTCGCCCTCAAACACCAGATCACCGTGCATAAGCACGATGTCGTCGCCCTCAAGAGTGTCACGAGCGCAGTATATCGAATAAATGTAGTTAGTTGTGTCGTAAACGGGATTGTTTACAAAGGTGTAATGCAGGGGAAGATTCAGCGAGTGGCAGTAATTTACCAGCACCTCGTCAAAATATCCCGTGGTCATAACCACTTCACTTATTCCCGCCTCTGCGATCAGGCGAAGCTGACGGGAAAGTATAGTATCCTTTGCCGAGATCTCGGTCATGCACTTCGGGTGCTCGCTTGTAAGCACTCCCATTCTGCGACCAAGTCCGGAGTTCAAAATTAGGGCTTTCATTTTAATTCCTTTGAAGTGTTTATTTATATAAGATTTTTAGAAGACTCCGCAGACAGAAATGCTTTAAATAGTGTAAAGTCATCAACAGTAGTTATTTTAAAGCATTTAATATGTCCTTTAGCCAGAAGTACACGTTTACCTTTTTTTATAGCAAGAGCACTTGTACTTAGTGAGTTGTCCAAACGAGAAGATTCATCCGCATATAGTTCCAACATAGTGTCAAGCCTTGCGCACTCAGGTGTTTGCCCCTTAAACAGATTTTTACGTTCAACATTCTGTGTCGCACATTCACCGTCGGGCGAATAAAACATACTATCATAGCAAGGATCCGCAGTTAAAACCACGTCACATTGATCAATGAGACTAATAGCCCCACTAAAGACCTCTTGAGGTATCATTGGGCGATTGGCGTCTACAAGACACACTTTTTCTGTTTCTCCATCATCTTTGAGCGCACACAAGCCGTTATATATGGACTCATTGCGTGTTACCCCTCCAAAAACTACCTCCTTACACTTGGTAATGCCGAACTGAACCGCATAGGCATACACAAAGCTCTCCCATCCTTTAGCAACCACCACAATAATTTTGTCAATTTCTTCAACCTTTTGCAAATTCGTCAAGGTATATGCAATAACAGGAATATCATTAACAGTCAAATATTGCTTTGGTATTGCCTGTCCTGTTCTGGTTCCGCTACCACCGGAAATTACAATTGCAGTAACCATAATATATTTCTCCCTTTAGTTTTTATAATAAGCAACAAAACTGTGATGAGTAATCTGCTTTTCTTTAGGAGGAGGCGTCATATAATCTCCATAGCAAGCTGTGAGCAGTGCATCATAGTTACCGGGAACATAAAATGCCGTATCCTCAAACTTTGTCAGAACTCTGCTTTCAAACCAGCTTCGTTCCAATTTGAGTGGTCGTTTCAAATTAGAATCGGCATACAGCATAAGCCCGTCGCCTTCTCGTCCAAACTCTGTCGCTTTGTTATTTATAGCGCGCGAAGTCTTATTCGCATTACAAAACAGAATATTGCGAGTTAAAAAACCCGTAAACTTTGCCTTTAAGGATCGGGACTTGGATGAGTAAAGACTTCTAAAATACCATTTGATCTGTTTTTGGCGCCATTCCACAGTTTTGAGCACATCTTCATAATTGTTATAGCTATCCAACACAAACACATCTATATCTACTCCAACAGAATAGCCCTTTCTATAGTACACGCTCTCAATTTTCTCTGTATCTTTTCGATAGACCTTTGCGTGCCAGAAAGGATGTCCCTTATCTCCATAGCATTCGGTGATGCCGTATTGATCAACATTAAAATCCTTCAAAAATTTTTCATAATCTTCGCGGAACATTGCTATATCTACGTCATCATCCCAAGGGATAAATCCTTCATGCCGAATTGCCCCTAACAGTGTCCCACCCCATAGGAAATAGCGTATTTCATTTGACTCACAAAAGACATGTACATCCTTTAAGATTTGCAATTCAATTTTTTTTAAACCATCTATATCAATAGTTGCGTCAATAACTTTTGTTTCTTTTAATTGATTTTCTGTCAGTTTCATTATTTACTCCTGTTTTTCTTTGGGAATACATCCTTAAGTATCATAGCCTCAGCGATAAGCTTCAGCTGACGGGAAAGTATAGTATCCTTTGCCGAGATCTCGGTCATACACTTGGGATGCTCGCTTGTAAGCACTCCCATTCTGCGACCAAGACCGGAGTTTAAAATTAGGGCTTTCATTTTGGGTTCCTTGAATTAATTACTTTGTCATATACGGATCAATCTGAGAAACAGTTTCATCCATATCAAGCCATGCTCTTGCACAAGCAAGATCAAGCCCATCATCAATGTCAACACTTGTTCTCTTGTCCAAAATATATCTATAAGGATTGGTTCCGTGGAAATACTTCCATTCAATCATCTTCTCTCTGGGAGCAATAAGAATGCCGTCAGTACAAAAATACAAGGGCTTCAACTGCTGTGAAGGTACGTGCTTGATACCAAGCTCATAGTTTACAGGTCCGTTATCGTCCCACAAATAACGCTTAAACTGCTCCATAGACACAAGAGAATCATATCCATTCGCCAAAGCATCGTTGTATAATCCTATAGCCTCCTTATAGTGCTTCGGGAACACCAAGGGAGCGGTACAGGTTGCCCAGATGACATGGTCCCCTGGAACATTTTCACACACATGAGCAACAACCTCACCAAAGGTTTTAGTCTTTTCATCACAAAACTCAATAGCTCTTTTGTGTGTCATAACTCCCTGGGATTCTGCCATTTGAAGCATCAACTCGGAATCTGATGAAACTACAATATTTTCAATCTCGTGAACCTGCTTTAACTGGTTAATCTTATTAATAAGAAGATTAGTACCTGCAAAGGGAGCGATATTCTTGTTTTTTAATCTTCTGCTTCCCTCTCTTACTGGAATAACGGCTGTAAAACTCATTTTAAAAATCCTTTCTAATTATACTATTTATATTTTGGGTGTTATCGACACAAAAGATGCCCATTTTTTTCATCGTATTATGTATCTTTTCGTTAGTAGGAAATTCAAGCTTACTAATCGATATTACATCATATCCAAGCTTTGCGGCAACAATACATGAGGTAGTCGCATTTCCCATAATTACCGTATCGGTTCCCAGAAGGTCATACAGTACCTTTTCGGCAGGAATAATATGCGGTAATTCAACTACACCTTCAACATCCTCAAATTTATCGGTTTCTCTGGGATGGTATTTTAAAAGAACCGTTCTTCCCTCTTCACGAGAAATTCGTATTATCTCTCTGACAATTTCTTTGACTCTTTCCGGATTCTTATATCGATTCATTAGATCAAAGAAAAACAAAGTGTATTTGTCGCTTTTGGGATATTCGATATTAATTTTGGAATATATCGCGTCTATTCCGCGAACAAGCTCGTCTTTTGTTATCTCAATCAGATCTTTTCCCCTTAATTCTCGTCTTGCAAGATGAGGGTACAAAATATTCGCACCGTCATACTCACTGCTCATGCCGTAGCAGTAATGAACGTCCTTATAATTATAAGGATAGCCGGCAAGCAACAAAGCAAACAAAAACTTCCTGCGCTTTGCTCGCTTACTTTCAATATGAAGGTAATCATCTGCATTATATTTTTCGTTTATCGAATAATAAGCATCTTCTTCAATATTGTAGCATTTTAGATTGGGATTGATCTTTTTGGCTCTGGCGCAAACTATCATATCAAAGATACGCTCCTGCGACATATACACGTTATCAAAGCGCTCGTTTCTAATAGACCTAACTTTTTTCATGCATTTGCGAATAAATCTTGTTTCTTCCAACGGTTTCATTACCGGAGCAAATTTATCTCTGATTACTATTACTCTGTAAAAAACCCGCGAAAGCGATTCACGCATTTCATCTTTCAAGTCAAACTCCGAATATAAAATTAATGTGTTCTCCGCGGGTGTGAACCTCGACATAACCGCCGCTGACAATATAAGATTATATTGAGTATGCATTATAAATAAGTTTTTCATTGCTCACCCTTAATAAATTTATTTAAAAATTTACCGAACGTCAAAGTGATCATATCACGTATAAACGACCAATTCAAGATCACCGCTATGATGGCGGAAACTCCATACCATACTGCATTCAATACTGGATCAGCATTAAAATACAAAACAATACTTATTGCCGTAATAACGAATATTATTGAAAAGCTTACAAAATTTATACCCTTAGCAAAATCCTTTCTTGCCAAGAATATTCTTATGACAAAAATAACTAAGTCCGCCGCAAGAGAACCAAAAACAGCCGCCCAAAGTCCAATTTTATCAACGAGAGCTATGATTACAGCAATATTAGAAATCATTCCAAACAACGAAGTTATCAGCAAGCTCTTGGTTTTTCCCTTTCCAACAAATATCTGTGCTGCAAAACCAGACATAGCCGCAACTCCGGAAGCAAGCATCAAAAATGGGGTATATTGAATTGCATCATAATATACAGGAGCTATCATATAAGGTATTACCAAAGCAATCAAAGGACACGCAACTGCTATTGCAGAAAAGATCAATTTTATGTATGTATTAAAGGTCTTGGTAACGAAACGACTAAAGCCATCTTGACCGTAATCGGCAATAGCTGTATCCTGCCAAGACATATTTAGCACACTTGTAACGAGAACAAGAACAGAGGTAAATTTATTAGATACCGAATAAATTCCATTAACATCCATTCCTAATCTTGCGGATACGATAACTGAGTTAACAGAATTAGTCAACCACCAAAAGACCGCGTTAGGAATAAGAGGTATCGAAAAGTAAACCATGTTCTTAAATTTTGACCAGCAAATTGATTTAAAGCTGAAATATTTAAGCGCACGCACACATATCTCCGTACAAACTATTCCGAAAATCGTAGATATAATGTGCGCCAACAGTAACGCTTCAATTCCCATATCCATAACAGATAGGAGTATGATTTCAAGTATCAAAAAAATTGCGGTTTTTATCAAATTTACCGTTACATAAATCTTGTTTTTACCAAGGCAACGAGTGATTTTATGATATATACCTATCAAAGCATGGGAAGCAACATACGTTGCAACCAAAAAAGTATGCGGTATTTTATAGAAAAATGATACGCCGCATACTATTGCGTATATCAAAGCAACGCTGATAGCAGAAACAACAAAACAAATGGAAAGATATTCTTTTTTCTCATTTTCGGTTTCCGATTTTAGAACAAACTTAAAAACAGCATCTGCCATCTGTAGTGTAACGAATGGTATTGCAAGATTCGATACAGTTGTTACTAAATTAAAAAATCCATATTCTTCAGGAGATATATTTCCAGTAACAAAGCGCATAAGCAGTAAGCTTATTAACTGGGTCAATGCACTACCGACAAAATATACCACCGAGCCGCTTAACAGTTTTTTTGTAGATTTATCCATAAAAAACCTTTCAAGTTAATTATTTGTACCAATTATCTTTAAGTCTCTCCGCCTTACTGCAAACTCCGCTCTCATAGGGGAAGGGCTTATATTCACCGGCGAGCATTTTTTCACATAGGGCAACAAGCTTCTCTGCCGCATTTTCGGCATTCCACTCTTCCGCCATGGTTTTATATGCATTCTTAGCCATACTCTTGCGCTCGTCTGCATTGTCAAGCAAGCTCTTTACCTTATTATATAGATCGTCCACGTCGCCGTCCTTATACATATAACCGTTTTCACCGTCATTTATAAGGAATGGAACCGAACCTATGGCGCTGTTGGCGACCACGGCGCATCCGGAATTCATGCTCTCATTGAGCACCGCGCCCCAGCCCTCATTTCTATCAGAAGTAAAGAGGAATATCTCGCTCTTCTCCATACGCTCTCGAACCTGCTCAGGCTTCATCGAGCCAAGCAGTTTAACGCAATCGGCAACGCCCTCACGCTCTATCAGCTCTTTCGTATATTCTTCAAGCTCACCGTTTCCTATCATATTAAGCTCAAATTCGTAGCCGTCAGCCTGCAGGCGCTTCGCTACCGCCACGGGTATTTCGGGGTGCTTCCAATCAATAAATCTTGCAGTCCACAAAATAGAGCGTGGATTTTTTTCTTCAATGAGCTTATCTATATTTTCATATTTCTTAACCGCAGGGAAATATCCCCACTTATAGGTCTTTCCAATAAACGCAAGTCTTTTAGAAAAGTCCGCTGCAGTATAAGCGCTGGCACAAAGAACGTAAAAATTCTTATATCTCGTATAATTCTTAAATGCTTTTAATATATGTACCGGCAATTTAAGATACGGAACTCCCGTTTTGTATAGTCTTTCGCAATACATAAAGGTAAGATTTCCTTTTTGCAAACGAGGCAGGATCATTGAATACGGAGCACTACCGAAGATCACCACGTCAGCCTCGTCAATTATCTGCTGACATTTTTCCTTTGATGCATCATCAATATAGCTTTGCAATATGTAAGATGGTCTTTGATCTCCACCCCAGCCCATATTTAATCTTTCAGTACTGATCGGCGCAGTCTCTATAAAGTGATATCCTTCACCTATCATAGAATACAGAGCATCAGCTAAGGGCTTTTGGTGATGATTATAGAAATTAGACACAAAAGCTATTTTCATTTATTTTGTACCTCTTCGTAAAGCTTTACGTATTCTTCAAATCTATCATACATATTAAATGACTTCGCTCTCTCAAGGCAAGCCGCCGCGGTGTAGGGCTTATGCTCGCAGATACGAATGATTTCTCTTCCCATAGCGTCAACATCGTCAACGTCAACTACACTTCCGCAGCTTTCGTCGATGATTTCGGGGCTTCCACCGGTTCTGAAGGTCAAAACAGGCGTTCCGCAAGCGATAGACTCCATATTTACTGTAGGATAGTTCTCTTCTCTTGTGGGAATAACAAACACATCCGCGGCGGTATATATTTTTGCAAGCTCGGTCTGATTATCAGTTCGGTGTATCGAAATAATATTCTCGGGAAGACTTGCATCCACAGTTGAATCAGTTCCCACAAGTACTATCCTGTAATCGTCGCTAAGTCTTTTCGCAAGCTCAATAAAAACGTCAAGACCCTTGCGATATCCCCAGCCGAAAGCAACACCCAAAACGATCTTTTTATCTTTCAAACCGTGTTTTTCTCCGAAATCGCTCTCCGTAGGCTTAAAAATTGATAGATCGATACCGTTATTAATTACCTTTACGGGATAATCTTTCAAAAAGGACTGCTTAACAAGATCTGCCAACCATTGCGAAGGGGTTACTATAGTCATATCCTCAACACCGCAGAACCATTTTTGCTTCAATTCGTACATCCTTTTCGAGGTATCAATGTACATCTTGGGATATATTCTCGGCTGAGGACAGTGATGGCATCCTGTTTTCCACTTGTCACACTTAACAATATCAAAATACGGACAGTGTCCCGTAAACGTCCAACAATCGTGGAGTGTCCAGATGACCTTGATATTATTCTTCTTGATATACTCAAAAAGCATGGGGAGATTGATGCAAAACGCGTGGAGATTATGCAGGTGGATAATATCAGGCTTGAATTTGTCCAGATCGTCAATTATCTGCTTTGTACCTCGGCGAGAAAACATACCGTTTTTTCCCAAAAGAGCACCCACATAATAATGGAAACACGATTCCATTTTGCTACCCCAGTATGTGTGTTCATCAATAGCGGGAAAAGTCGCATTGTTTCCTCTTGAAAAGCATATAGGGCTATAGGTTTTAACCTCGTTCCCCTTTTCACGGGCAACGCAAGCTATCTGAAGCATTATATTTCCTGTGCTCCCCTTGTGGAGCATATTTATCTCAGCAATTCTCATACTTTCTCCTGCATTTGATTTGTTTTAACAGTTTTATGGTGACTTAAAATACCGCAAACGTATCCGTCTATGAGGCAGAATGCAGCAAATAACCAAGGCATTCCCTGGAGAATAGGCTCTATCATAAATTCGATATACATAGCAACGTAAACACACAAAACGATTTGGCGGAATGCAAAGGGCAGACTTTTATCTTTAACACACTGTATCAAACGCCATACAGTCATTAAGATATATGCTACTACTGCAATAAAAGCGAAAATTCCCGCTTCATCATAGGTGTCCAAATAAAGATCGTGTGCATATCCTCTCACTTTTCGCATATTAGCTCCGCCAAATAGATGGTCTGCAAAATTATTCAAATAATACAGCTTTTTATCCATTCTACTGTCTTCATCAAGCTCCAAAGAGCTGTCTTCTGCAAAGAAACGATCAAATAGAGGCGACTCCTCAACATATGATTTTATTCCAAAGGCATTCGTTTGATAGAGAGCCAACAGCAGCAAGACAATAACGATAAATATAACAAGAACCTTTAAGCTTCCCTTCTTCTGCATGATCAATCTATGCCCAAGCGCAATGGCGATGATCGCCAAAAACATAAGCAGCAGCGTTCTTCCCGAAAGCACCAGATTATACATCAAAACCAAAACAACGGTTACTATTGATGCAATTTTTATAAACGTATTATTTTTGCAGAAAATGCATGCAATCGCCAAAGCAAGCGGAATACAAGCAAGGGATGCCTGTCCTGTTGCAGCCATAACCTCTCCCGTCCAAATATCCACGGTGTTTCTGTTCATTGTGCCTGCGTTGGAGATCCAATTTGCAATATAGTGAGCAAAAGCACCTAAGGCTACTGCCAGCACCGTTTTATAAAACAGATTATAGGGCGTGTTGTCCGACGAATACCCTGTATCATCTCTTATCATTGCGCATCCCATAATATAGCACAACAAATATGTAAAGGGCTTCACGACTCGAAATATTGAGATGGTGGAATCGGGAGAAATCAGCACCCATGAAATACCCAGCACGAACAGAAGTGATGTAGGCACCATGTCAAAATATAGCTTTCTTCGGGGTTTCAGGAAGAACAATCCCAAAGCTACAAACATGAAAACATAATATCTACTAATAACGTTCATTGATGCAAGAAAAACCAAAAATAAAACAATATACATCAACGGCGTTGTACCTTTTTTTCTTTGGGATAGATCCATTACTAACTCCTTTTGGTTTACGTTTGTTTTAATTTACTTCCGTAAATCTTTAATTAATTTCAACAATTTCTCCGCTTGCTTTACGTTATTCTTTTCTCTTAAAGTGAACTCCTTAGCTTCCATTCCCTTTTGGTGAAGCTCCTCGGGAGTTTTTGCAAATATCTCTCTGAGTGATTTACAAACGCCGTCGGCGGTCTCCTCCTCCAAGAGATATACGTACTCATCATATTCCTTTGGCATACCCGGCAATTTTGTTGTGAGCACAGGAGTTCCCGATGCCATATATTCCATATTTTTGGACGGGAAGGAATATTTCGTGTATTCTTCGTTGGTGGGGCGAGGGTTAACCAAAAGTGTCGCCTTCAGCTCCGCCTTGACTATCTCGCTATTGGGTGCGATTCCGAGATACTTTACGTTATCATACTTTTCGGCTAAAACCTTCAGTTCCTCGGTGTAATCGCCATTTCCGTAAATATGAAGCTCTGTTTCCGGAATATTCGCTTTAACAAATCCTTCAACAAGGTTTTTGATGCCATATATCTTCATTAAAGACCCAGCATAAAAACAAATCTTTTTATCCGCTTTGTTTTCGATGCAATTTTCAACATTTTCCATCGCCATATCTGCATGCCCCTCCATTACGATGTATGGACGGTTTTTAGGATTAACGATTTCACTCATCGGCTCGGTCAAAAGCAGATAAGATTTAAATCTCTTCATAACAAATAGGTTAAGCTTTTGACTAAACGAAATATTCTCCATATTGGAAAAGTGGCAAGGGACGTCAGTTACGATACCCACGGTCTTATAACCTCTGATAGCCGACGCCGCGATAGCCGCCATAGACGCTACGATATTCAATGCATCGCATACTACCGCACTTTCGCGTTGTTTTACAGGTGAAAACAGCACTCTGAAAAACACTGAAAACAGGATGGAAACATTACGTAAAATCGGAAGATTAATAAAATTTACATAATTAAATTTTATTCCATTAGCCGTTTCCTTCTCACCTTTAAACCACAACCGAGAGTCAATTCCGCGGTTGATTGGTCGGCTTGATATTAAATTTACATTTGCGCCCGTGCTAACAAGTCCCTCGGCCAGCAAAAGATTATATTTCTGCGCCTGTTGAGATACACGCGCTCCCTTGCTTTCAACGTATTCAGCATATTTTTCTCTGGAACACGTGCTCGAAATGTAGATAATGTTCACTGAAAACTACCTCTTTGCTTTATTTTGCAACAACATCGTTGATGCTATCAATATGACTGCTGATTATATTTTCCAAAGTATACTCTTCTATAGACTTCAGGGCATTTACAGCAAATCTTTCTCTCAACCTCTCGTCCTTCGCAATCTTGTTTATGAACTCGGCAAGTGCCGTGGTATCTTCACAATCGTAGACATATCCATTAAAATCGTTTGTCACAAGCTCGTTTCCCGCAGTACAGTGGTTGGAGGAAATTGTAGGAAGCGCGTTTGCAAGCGCCTCATTTATAACAAGTCCCCATATATCCTCGCGCGTAGGAAGAACGAAAGCATCTGATGCCGCATAATACTTCTGCAGCTCCTCCGGCTTTTTAAAGCCGATCAAATGCACGTTTTGGAGAGCTTTATCGGAAATAATTTGTTTATATTCATTCTCAAGCGGACCACCGCCGACAATATAAAGCTGTGCATTTTGTTCTGTTTTCGACCAAGCATCAAGTAACAAATCAAAGCCTTTGCGGTAAATAAACTGTCCAACAGTTATAAAAGTAACCTTTTCTTCGATCCCGAGCTCTATTTTATACTCCGTTTTCTGCTCTTTTGTATAGGGAGAAGCCAATATCTGATCCTTGAAAAGAGATGTAAAAGGATGCTTGACGATTTTTTCGTTTCTCGCACCATAGGTTCTGAAATACTCCGCTGCTCGCTCACATCCCGCAAAGCAAAGAGTTGCTCTCTTGCAGTAAAAGGTTTTTATTTGCTTTTTAGGAAAACTGGTGTTGATTCCAAGTGCCCCATCAGCGTTTAAAACATAAGGGATTTTTTTGCGCATACAAAGTCTCTGCAAAGCTCGTGAGCGTTTGTTCCACGGGTCGTAGACAAGCACCAGATCAAAATCTTTAATGTTTTTTACACACTCGTTATAGTGCGCTATCGACTCTTCATTGTCAAGTATTTCAAAATAAAACTCGTTGCTGGATTTTTTGTACCAGTCGGGATTGCGGGACTCGTTTTTCGCAACATTAAAAAATGTTGTTGTTTCAAATTTCTCAGAAAGTCCTTTAAAAACTGCTATTCTATATGGGGCCGTAAAATCGGAAATGATCAATATCTTCATAAACTTCTCCTAATTTAGTAGTTGTTTTATCGTCTCAACATACTTCGCGGTGCACTTTTCCTTGGAGGCGTTCTCGACGGCATATTCTCTGCCGCCGGTAAAGCTCTCTGCTCTGCCGTTTTTCATTTCGAGAATAGCAGAAACAAGGCTTTCGGCATCCTCGGGTTCAACAGTAACCCCCGCATTAGCTTTTTCGATGACCTCAGCAAGCTCACTATCGGTGTCAAAAGCGGCAATGATAGGGGTATTACAAGCCATAATGCTCCAGGTCTTACTGGGCATTCCGCTATTACCGACACCCTTTTTGCAGGTGATTATTGCAACGTCACCAAGACTGTAAACCTCGGACACGCGGTCTTGGGGCAAGAGTCCGTTGATCATAACATTCGGGAGAGCTTTCGCCTTTTCTTTTGCGCTCTCGAACTCCGCGCCACCGCCAAAAATTACGAACTGCACGTCAGCGTGATCCTTCAAGCGTTCTGCCGCGTCAAGAACCACGTCAGCACCCTGCGCCTTGCCGTAATTTCCGGCATAGACCACGGTGAATTTGTCGCGCGAGATACCAAATTCCTCAAAGAGTCGGTTTTCTTCTTTTGGAACGGGCTTTGTTACCTCGGTGTCGATCCAGTTTGATACCACTACGATCTTCTCCTCGGGAACTCCCTTTTCCATAATATTTTTCTTCATACTCTCACTGATAACTATGATCTTATCTGCGTGTGAGTATGTATAATTTTCGATCTTGCGCCCGATCTTCCAGAGAATCGAACCCTTTTTCGTCAGTCCCGTGGTTACCAACGAGTCAGGGAAAACATCCTGCAAATTGTAGACAAACGGCACCTTTTTTCGATATTTTTTCGATAGTTTTTTTGCCACAAGAGCGCAAAGCATACCTTGTGTAGGGGGGGTGCTGCCTCCGTATACAACGTCTATTCCCTTTTCTTTTATGCTTTTACTATACTGAACAACGTTAACAAACACATATCTCAAAGCTCTGAAGATAGGGTTTCGTTTTTCGCGCATCATTGAAAAGCGGTGGATTTTAACATTTCCCTCATACAACTCTTCAAATTTGATGGTTTTGTACTTTTTATAAGTATCTTCATCAATACCTCTGGTGGGTACGGGTGTATGAACCACTATCTCAAATCCGGCTGCCGTAAACGCTTGAAAACGATCATTTTCAAGATGGGTACTTGCAATAATTTCGGGATAGCAATACGACGGAGTTCTTAAGATCTTCATAAAATCCTCTTCTCTATCAGAGATAATTTATTTTTTTGCTTCTTCCTGTATCTTCTCGGCTGTTTCCAAAGAATTAGCCTTGTTGGTATCGGTGTACAGATTTTCGCGCTTCAATACTACCGCTATGGTCTTAAAGATAATTTTCAAATCCAAGGCAAGCGAAAGATGATTAGCATACCATCCGTCATAAACTCTTTTTTCGTGAGGAGTTGCATTGTTTCTGTAATATGCCTGAACGTAGCCTGTGATACCGGGGCGAACCTTAAGCTTATCCATCTCATCCGGAAGATATGATTCCAACGCATCCCAGTTGCTTGCTCTGGCACCGATAATGCTCATATCACCCTTAAGAACATTGAGTATTTGGGCAGTTTCATCAATGCTTGTCTCGCGCAAGAACTTTCCAATCTTGGTAACTCTCACTTCATCTTTTGCATTGTATGTACTTCCGTCCTCATTTCTGATATCGGGAGCATTAACCTTCATAGAACGGAATTTATACATCAAGATCTTCTTTCCGTCTTTGCCAATACGCTCTGCCTTATAGAATACGGGGCCACCGTCCTCCGCTTTTATCAAAATTGAAACAACAAGTAAAATCAAACAAAAAACAGGAAACGCCGCCAAACAGATAATTATGTCAAATAAGCGTTTAAAAAATTTATACATGGATTGTCTCCCCGTCAAAATTTATTTTGTATCGATTTTGATCATTTTAAGGGCACTCTCGCAGATGCACACAGCTTCCTCTGCGGTCTCAGCTTCCGCTATAACGTAACCGATTCTTGATGCACCGCTTTCAAGCTCGCCCAACATCTGACCTATCTTGCACTGAATCTCGACCTCAACTACACCGGGAACCGCTCTGGCCGCCTCTTCGCCCGAGATATTTACTACCTTACCCTTCTTTGGAATAATAAATCTGATAGCGGAGCCTTTACTGTGCTTCGCTTCAAGATCAGGTGTTTCGCCGAGCGCCGTCAATATAGTTGCCCCTGTCATATTGATTCCCGTCGAAAGAGGAACCAAATGAGTGGTAATGCATCCGCCACCCATTCTTGCGCCGATTTCCACCATTTTAGGACCGTTTTTAGTAAGAATTATCTCGGCATGCCCCGGACCGTTTTCAATACCGACAGCCTTTGCCGCTTGTATAGCCAATTCTTTAATGGCGTTTACCGATGCTTCGGGCAAACGTGAGGGCTGAGAGTGACCGATCTCAACAAAATGAGGCGCGCCCGTCGTCAACTTGTCAGTGACTTGAAGAACGTGATATTCTCCGTTCACAACCAAAAGCTCAACGCTTACCTCCGGGCCTCTCATAAACTCCTCAACAACCACGTCTCCACCTCTGGAATATTTGCGGCTGTATTCATACGCCTCTGCCGCATTGGAAGCATTATCAACAAGAAAAATTCCTCTGCTTCCCGAATTGTCGGCGGGCTTTATAATGAAGTCACCTTGAAAGCGCTTTACTATTTCGTCAAATTCCTCTTTACTTGAAACCTTATAGGAAGCAGGACTTGCCACGCCGCCTTCCGCAAAAGCTCTGCGCATATCTGCCTTGTTGGTCGCCTTTACCGCAGTTTCCTCGGATACACCCACAAGTCCCATCTCCTTGGCAACCGCCGCAACAGAACGCATTGGCATATCGCTTGCAACGGTAACAACACCGCAAACACCATGCTTCTTTGCTGCTTCAACCACACGGGGAATATCGATCGTGCTAATGACCTCTTTCTCAACATCAGGCTCACCGAAGCCTACGGCTTCTGGATCCATATCAACGGCTATTACCTTAAGTCCCATACTCTTCGCCTGCTTTATTGCAGGAAGCTGGAGAATGCTTGCTCCAAGTATCATAAATTTTTTCATCGTCATTTCTCTTTTACTTCACTGCTCAGAGAGCAATCCCATAACGATCACGTCTTCATATTTGCCATTCAAAAAGTGCTCGTCCCTCAGCACGCCCTCTTTTTTAAATCCAACCTTTTCATAGCATCTGACGGCTCTCTGATTAGACTCAAAAACTCTTACAGCTATCTTGTGAAGGTTGAGATGACCAAAGCAGAAGCGCGAAAGGGTATTTACCGCATCGGTGCCATAACCTCCTGACAGGAACTCCGACTCACCTATGCTAATAAATAATTCAGCTTTTCTTACAGTGTAGTTGAAATTTTTAAGACCAATAGTTCCAATAGGTCTATCACTCTCCTTATCGCAGATCAAAAACAACTTCGTGTCATTTGAAGTCGCCATTTTTTTCACCCATTCCTCGTGCTCATATTCGGATATGGGATAAAGTGTTCCCGTGAGATCACGAAGATCTTCTCTGTTGACCCACTTGTAAATAAGAGATGCGCTTTCTTTAGTCAATCCCTTTAGTATGACCTTTTCTCCTGTAATCATGATCAAATTCCTTTCTCACTCAAACTTTTATGAATTCACCAATGATCTGAACGTAATTTTCGATCACATATTCCACCTCTTCATCGGTAAGGCAGGTATGGAGGGGGAGGGTGATCTCGTTTTTAAATCTTTCGTATGCGTTAGGGTAATCTGCTATGTCAAATCCGAGATTTTTATAAGCCGTGTGCATGGGCAGTGGCTTATAGTGGACGTTGCAGGCGATTCCGCGCTCTGCCATCTTGATTATGATCTCGTTTCTCTCCTGGATGGTGATACCGGGTATTCTCGTAAGATAGAGGTGACCTGACGATGTGTGATTATCATTGTAATGATCAAGCACCTCAACTCCGAGGGGTAGCAGTGCCGCATCGTACTTGCCGATGATCTCGCGTCTTCTTTCAAGCATAGCGGGGTATCTCTGCATCTGACCAAGACCTATAGCCGCCATAATATCGGTCATATTGCACTTGAAGAACGGGCCTACGATGTCATATTCCCACGCGCCAAGCTGGGTCTTTGCCAAAGCGTCCTTGGACTGACCGTGCAGCGAGAGGAGCTGGAGCTTTTTGTAAATATCCTCGTCGGAAATGCCCTCAATGGTTCTCCAGGTGAGCGCGCCGCCCTCTGCGGTGGTAAGATTCTTCACCGCGTGGAATGAGAAGCTGGAGAAATCGGCAACAGAGCCGACCATTCTTCCCTGCCATTTTGCGCCGAAGGCGTGAGCAGTATCTGCCATGACCGCAACTCTGCCCATAGCAGACTGAATCTCGTTTGCGGGCTTGAAGAGGTCGCGTTTCTTATTAACTATCTCAAAAATCTTGTCGTAATCACAGGGCACGCCGCCGAGATCCACAGGAATTATCGCCTTGGTGTTTTCGTTTATTGCCGCCTCAAGCTTTTCGTAGTCCATTTCGTAGGAATCGGGGGCGGTATCAACGAGAACCAGCTTTGCACCCGTATGACAGATGACCGAAGCAGACGCGGTATATGTATATGCGCTGGTTATTACCTCGTCGCCCTCGCCAATGCCGAGAACGCGAAGCGCCATCTCAGCGCAAGCGGTCTGGGAATTGAGGCAGACGCACTTATTTGTGCCAACATATTCGGCAATTTGAGCTTCAAGCTTTTTAGTTCTGGGACCGGTGGTTATCCAACCCGAGCGAAGTGCCGCGGCAACCTCTTCTATCTCGATCTCGGAAATATCGGGGGGAGAAAACTTGACGTTCATATCTGTTCTTCACCTTTCTATGATAGTAATATATAAATGCGCGTGAATATACAAATTACATTATAACACTTCTTGACCCTCTTGTCAAGTAAATTTATTTATATAATATATAATAGCTTTTTATCACTATCAGAGAGAAGTTGGTTTTTCGATCATTAAAAACAAGTGTTCAAAAATATTCGCAAATATTTGCAAAACCTATTGACAAAATCTTCTCGTTATAGTATAATATTATGGTCGCCATAAAGGTGACGTAAATATGCGGGTATGGCGGAATTGCGAGTGTGCGAAGCACCTCGGCAAGTAAGGCGCAAGCCTTACGTGAGCAGACTGCGCTAGATTCAGGTTCTAGTGAGGTTACCTATCCCCTATTTTTCAACTTAATATGCGGGTATGGCGGAATTGGCAGACGCGCTAGATTCAGGTTCTAGTGAGGTTACCTTCGTGCAGGTTCAAGTCCTGTTACCCGCACCAAATAAGCACCGTAATTATGATACGAAGCCGTATCGTAAAAGCGGTGCTTGTTTTTTATTCAAAAGTCTTGATTGGTAAGGATTTTACTTGCTTTTTTGGGGGAATATAAGTGTCCGTATCAAAATTGTAACCATTCTTTCTGCTGAGTATTTGAGGACTTAAGCACTCAAAATCTGCATCTCATAATTATTCTGAAACTTAACAAAAGATATTTTGCTCCCACGGGAGAAAATCTATTGACAAGACACCAGAATAGTGATATAATTAATGGTAACTTAATTTTTTACCTGATTGGAGAAAAACTATGGCAAAAACAGTACAGGATATCCTTAATTTTATTAAGGATAACGACATTAAAATGGTTGATTTTAAGATGGTGGACATTAACGGTCAGTACCGTCACGTTACCATTCCTGCGGAGAATTTCTCCGAGGACACTATGAAGAGCGGCATTGGGTTCGACGCCTCCAACTACGGCTACGCGGTGGTTGAAAAGAGCGACATGGTCTTTATTCCCGACCCCGATACTGCGGTCATCGACCCCTTCTGCTCTATCCCCACACTCTCCATGACGGGTAACGCCATGATCATCGACAATCCCGAAAATCGCCCCTTGGCGCAGTACCCCAGAAACATTATCAAGGCGGCGGTTCAGTATATGAAGGACTCGGGCGTGGCTGATGAGATGAAGATACTGCCCGAATTTGAGTTCTATCTCTTTGACGATGTTCGTTGGAACGTTGAGCCTAACCTTATCGCTTCCCAGGTGGATGCCGTTCAGTCTTACTGGAACAGCGGCGAGGAGGGCAAGGGCGTTGTAGTTCCCAAGCAGAAGAACTACCATATCGCAAAGCCATTTGACGTTTCCTTTGAATGCAGAAGCGAGATGTGCATGCTTATGAAGGATGCAGGCATTGAGATCAACTATCATCACCCAGAGGTTGCGGCATCGGGTCAGTTTGAGATCGAGCCCCAGCTGGGCGAAGTAGTTCATATGGCGGATGCCACTATGATGATCAAGTATATCATCCACAATACCGCGCTGAAGTACGGCAAGAGCGCAACCTTTATGCCCAAGCCCATCTACGGCGAGGCAGGAAGTGGCATGCACGTTCACATGCTGCTCTTCAAGGACGGCACTCCCGTATTCTCCGACGACAACGGCTACGCTAACCTTTCCGAAACGGCGCACTACTTTATGGGCGGTCTGCTTAAGCACATCGCTTCCCTCTGTGCACTGACTAACCCCTCCACCAACTCCTTTAAGCGTCTCGTGCCCGGCTTTGAGGCGCCCGTTACCGTTGGTTACGCTACAAGTAACCGTTCTGCAGTAATTCGTATCCCCGCATACGCCAAGAGCCCCGACAAACGCCGCTTTGAGCTTCGTAATCCCGATGCTACCTGCAACCCCTATTTCTGCTATGCGGCAATTTTGATGGCAGGTCTTGACGGTATTAAGAATAAGATAGATCCCCACGCCGAGGGCTGGGGTCCCTATGATTTCAACCTCTTCCACCTCCCCGAGGAGGAAAAGGCGAAGCTGAAGGGTCTGCCCACCTCCCTCCCCGAGGCTCTGGACGCGCTGGAAAAGGACAACGACTACCTCACCGCAGGCGGCGTATTCCCCAAGGAATTGCTTATGAACTTCATCAAGGCAAAGAGAGCCGAGTGCGCTGAAATGAGCAAGATCCCCCACCCCCCAGAGTTTGATAAATATTATAATCTTTGATAGCGCAAAAACGAGGATACCGAAATGAAAAGAAAAATTGGCATTAACGCCGACTGCTTCCATGACAGTGCCGGAAATTACGAGGATTTCATCTATTCCCACATTGAAAAGCTTGGTAAAGTCGGATTTGAGCACTTTTTTATCGGTAGTAATGACGGCGATTTCGCCAAATACCGTGCCGTGGGCGACAAAATGGGCATGAGCCTTGACTTTATCCACGCGCCCTTTAGAGGCATCAACAAATTCTGGCTTGAGGGCGACGATTATCTCGAGCTTTACAACGGAATGAAGCTTTCCGTTGACATTGCGGCTGAACACTCTATCCCCATGGTGATTTGTCACGTATCAAGCGGCTGGGAGCCTCCCGCAACGAATGAGCTTGGTTTCTCACGCTTTGACCGGCTTGTAAACTATTCCGAGGAGAAAAAGGTGACTATTGCCTTTGAAAACCTTCGCGTAATAGACAATCTCCTTGAGCTTATGGGAAGATACAATGATCGAGAGTACGTTAAATACTGCTACGATTGTGGGCACGAGTACGCCTATACGCCCACACAGGATTGGATAAAAACCTTTGGAGATAAGCTTGCCTGCGTTCATATTCACGATAATTTTGGGCATGGCAAAAGCACCGCCCCAGACTTCCATTATCTCCCATTTGACGGCACCTTAGACTATGCCAACATGGTGCGACGTCTTGACGAGGTGGGATATACCGGCCCTATTATGCTTGAGGTATTTAACACTGCTCGCCCCGAATACCAGGAGCTGACCGAGGACGAATTCTTCGCAATCTGCGCAAAAAGAGCCAAGAGAATTGCAGAGATGTAACGTTCCAACAGTTGCAATAATTCAATAGACATAACAAAAACCGCGTCTGCGGTTTTTTGTTTTGAATTGTGCTTCAAATTTTGATTTATCGGTGGGATAACGACACCCTAAAACCGTAGGGCGGTGCCGATTTGCTTGCAAATGAGGTGTCGCCGTTTCATTGATTTGAAAATATTCGTCACGGGACGCCGAGGACGTCGTCCCCTACGGTCT
>JAZOMF010000078.1:0-8223 GCA_045653805.1 Eubacteriales bacterium | reverse complement strand
TGGGACGCCAACCACAAGATCGACACAAACAGGGAAGGACTAAACATCATTCTTGATAAAGCAAGGAATGATGAGTTTGATATCCTTTTGATGTATCACTGTATGCAGGTCTCACGCTCAGGCAGTAAGACGTTCGATTGGACGCTGCAGCTTCATCAGCTCGGCAAATCGGTTTATGGAATCGTTGATGGAATACACTCCTTCGACGAGCTTGCAGAAGCACTCCATCTGACCGTCGCAAGACAAAAGCAGTATGAGGCTTTGAAAAAAGCGAAGTGACCAATTACAAAGACAAGCTTGCACTTATGTGTCGGCTTGTCTTTCGCCTTTTGCAGTAATCGCCTAAATAAAAAATTCAATAACTTTTTCAATATACAAGATTACTTCATATTTTTGTGATATAATTATAAACGCAATTTCTCAAGACAAGGAAAGGAGAAAAAATGGCTTTACTAACACTTAAGGACATAGGAAAAATATATGTGTCCGAAGGCAATGTAGCAGTTGGTATTCGTGGGGTGAATCTTTCCTTTGACCGTGGCGAGTTCGTCGCGATCACCGGTAAGTCAGGCTCGGGTAAATCAACACTGCTTAACGTCATCAGCGGAATGGACTCTTACGAGGAAGGCGAGCTCTATATTGAGGGACAAACGACTTCCCATTACTTACAGCCCGAATGGGAGGAATACAGACAGAAATATATTTCGTTTATATTCCAGGACTATAACATTATCGAGAGCTTTACGGTTCTTCAGAACGTAGAGCTGGCGCTTATGCACATTGAGGACAAGAAGGCACGGCGTGAGAGGGCGATGGAGCTCATCCGCCGCGTAGGACTTGCTTCGCACGTAAAGCAAAAGGGAAGTAAGCTTTCGGGCGGTCAGAAGCAGAGAACGGTCATTGCCCGTGCTCTTGCCAAGGACAGTCCCATCATTCTTGCCGATGAGCCTACCGGAAATCTTGACTCTGCAACCTCCAAGGAGATCATCGAGCTTCTCCGTGAGGTGTCCAAAGATAAGCTTCTTATTGTTGTTACGCATAACTTTGAGCAGGTTGAGGATTACGCTACCAGACACGTGCGAATTTTTGACGGTGCAGTGGAATCGGATCACGTGATTCATAATACCGCTATTCGCGATGAGTCGGCGACTTCAAAAAAGCCGGATAAGAAGGACAAGAAGAAAGAGATCAAGCGACAGGTAAAGAACGGATTTACGCTTGGTAGAACTATTTTCACAGCAAAGCCCAAGCTTTCTGTCTTTCTGTGCTTCTTGATGCTCATCGGAACGATGGGAATATTTCTTGTAACGGCTCTTTGTGGTGAAGCAGGTGCATTGTTTGAGCCGAACTATATGTTTAATCACATTGACGGTAGACTCATCGTAACCAAGCAAAACGGTGAGGTGTTCACCGAGGAGGAGTTGCAAGCGCTTGTTAAAGAATACGGTGCTGAGGATTACCTCCATTATGACAAGCTTCTTGATGAAGGTATATATCAGCATATCACGCTTCCAACAGGTGACAGCGAGAGGGATTATAAGTATCCTATGGCACATTCGGTTTACGGTAAGGACTACGGTGATAAGATCGTGGGTAGATATCCGGAGGCGACGGACGAGGTGTTCTTATATCTCCCGATCTATTATCGACCTGCCGTTGGTGAGGATACCCTGCAGATCTCCGAGATCATGATTGGAAACACAACATATAAGCTTGTGGGTGTCAAGTATTACTATGACAACAATCTCTTACCGGAATGCCTCTTTACAGAAGACGGCTTCCGTACCGCTACTGCGATCCACTATCTGAAGGAATTTTCTAACTATACCATCAACGTTCACGTTGCTGACGAAAACAACTCCAATGCGAATGTATTTAAGCTTTCGGAGCTTAAGCCCTCCTTCGATATTCCAGCAGATAAGGTGTATATCGACTCTCAAACCTATGATGCCTTCTTTGCAAAGGATGCAGATCCGACTCTGAATTACACGACAAAGGTATCCTATACCGCGACCTATCACAAATACAATTATTACAATGGTGAATCCTCGCGAATCTATAATTTTGAAAAGCTATTCACAGAAGACAATATTACAGACGAAAAGCCTTATTACGGACTCGATCTGTATGGCAATGAGGGCTCTTTGATTATCAGTGACGAGCTGCTATGCGAGATTGCAGAGGAGGTTCTCAAAAACTCCTATATGCAGGCATCGATTTTCTTTGAGAACGATGCAGCCGCTCATAGTGCGGCAGAAAAGCTGCAAGAGAAGGAATATATAGCTGTTCCTTCGGATACAACATACGAAGCGGATGCGGGAACCGTTATTTCCAAGATCCTCTCCTGTGTCGTGTTGGTGTTCGTATGGGTGCTTTCTATCGTGTTCCTTGCATTCTTTATTAACCTTTGCTCATCACGAACGCTGAGTGCCTTTAAGGGCGATATGGCTATCATGCGTTCGATGGGTATTCAGGTTAACGTTATTCGAATTGGTATGTATGTCAGAATGCTGATCTCGCTTATCCCTGCATTCCTTGTTGTCATACTGACGGCAATTCTGATTTTCACGACACCGAAGTTCAATGAATTTTTCGTATATCTCTACGCTTGGCAGTACGCAGTGATATTCATCGGCATGATTGCCCTGACCGTAAGAACTACCTACAAGCAGATCAAGAAGCTATTTGGCGAAAGTGTCAAGAAATCCTTGAAAGGAGGTAATGCAGAATGATTCGTATTCAAGGATTACACAAGTTCTTTAATAAAGGACGCTCAAATGAAATTCACGTCATCAACGATATCAGCCTCGACCTCCCGGAAAAGGGAATGGTTGCTATCTTCGGTAAGAGCGGATGCGGTAAAACAACGCTTCTTAATGTCATCGGTGGACTTGATAAGTATGCTGAGGGCACGTTGACCATTGAAAACCAAAACATACGTGAGAACACCGATGTAATTCGAAACAAATACATTGGATATATCTTCCAGAACTATAATCTCAATAAATCGGAGTCCTGCTTTGATAACGTAGCCGATGCACTCCGACTGTGCGGTATGACGGATGAGGCGGAGATCGAGTCTCGCGTTACTGCTGCTCTTGCCAATGTGGGTATGGAGAAGTACGCAAAGCGCACTCCTGATACTCTTTCTGGCGGTCAGCAGCAGCGTATTGCCATTGCACGTGCAATCGTAAAGAATCCTCGTATAATACTTGCAGATGAGCCTACGGGAAACCTTGACGAAGCTAACACCGTAATGATTATGGATCTTCTTAAGGCGATTGCCAAGGACCACCTTGTGCTTCTTGTTACTCACGAAGCTAATCTTGTGGATTTTTATTGCGATACCGTAATCGAACTTCAAGACGGTAAGGTGGTTGGAACTAAGCAGAATACTACAGCAAACGGATTTTCCGCACGTGACAAGAATGACATTTTCCTTGGTGAGCTCACTCGACGCGAAGTAACCGATGAAAGTGCTGAGATCGAGTATTATGGCGAGCTTCCGGAAAAGCCCATCAAGCTCAGAATTGTCAACAGCGGCGGAAAGCTTTACGTTGAGATCGGTACCGATAAGGTGCAGATTATTGACGGCTTCAGCGAGATCAAGCTCCGCGAGGGTGTGTATGAGGAAAAGGGGAACGCCAATGCAGTCAGCGAGGATATCGACATGTCCAAGATACCGCCCGTTGAAGGGACGCGCTTTGGTCGTCTGTTCACACTAAAATCCTCAATCAAAAGCGGATACGTATCAAATTTCAAGAATCACAAGAAGGGTAAAAAGGTTCTTCGAGGCTGCTTGGCTTTGTTTGCAACAGTGATCGTTTTCATGAGTTCCGTGTTCGGCACTGCTTTTGGTAGCATTATTGAGGCTAAGAATTCCTATAACAACAATGTGTTCTACGTGTATACGCCAAGTGCAGAGGTCTCAGCAAAGTTGAATGCTGCGGTTGGTGATTCCGGTACAGGTATTGATTACGTCCGCTTATCTTGGGATTATCCCGAGGGAGACTCTTGGGTATATTTCAGAACAGGAACCTTTGAGACCTTCGAACAGCTCGATTATGAAAGCAACTTCAAAACGAACGCGGTTTATCTTGATGTATCCCTGACAAAAAATATGAAGCTGGTTGAGGGAAAGAGAGATAACCTTTCTAATGAGGAGATCCTGATTACGACCAAGGTTGCGGATGCGCTGCTCGAAAAGTCAACGCTCGGATATATTACCGAGCATAAGGATCTGATCGGCCTTGTTTCGGGAATGTTTACCGTAGAAGGTAAATATCCTCGCATCGCAGGAATCGTTGCTTCGAATGAGTCTGCAATTTATTTATCCGAGATTGCTATGGCGAAGTATTTGCACCAGCGCGGCATAGCTCCTTATACAACGCTTGCCTCGGATTATGGTGTCGAGGTCGCGCCCGGGGAGGCTGTTCTTGCGATAAAGAATCAGCGTGCCGGAGTTGAGTACCCGAAGGTTGGTGATACCATCAAGGTTCAGGGCAGAGATATTAAAATCGTGGGAATTAAAGAAAACTATGTCGATTATCACCGCTGGATCGAAGCAAACGGAATCAAAAAGCTTGACGAGTATTCCTATTTTGCCGAGATCATAAAGCAAACAGTTCCCGAAACAATCGACGGTAAAGAAAATCCTGACTTCCTACCTGCAGTAGAGGCAGCGATGGAAACTCGCTATTTTGAGTATTATGAGTATTTCTACTCTGAAGCAAAGGAATATTATGAGGATCGTCTGTTCTTTGAACCCGATTGCCTTGAATATTGGTTGTACGTTGAAAAGGATGTTGAGCTTGCAAAATATCTCGCGCTTCCGCAGGAATATTACAAAGCCTACGCATTTTATAACATGTACGGTAGATATCCCACGAAAATGGAGCTTGAGAAAAATATAGATGGTCTTCCTGACGCATATGAGGCAATTCAGGAATACATCTATATGTATGAGAGTGAGTTCTGGTCGCAAAACCGAGAAATGTCCTTCAGCATCAATACCTATATGGTCAACGAAGCGGACTACGTCGCATTCTCAAAGCAGCTTGGTGAAACCCATCCCACGGCTAAGGATGCGGGAGGTAACAACATAGGATACGAGAAGGCTGTATCGGAAAAGGCAATTGTTGACGTCGAAATCGGAAGCAACGATGTAATGGTTGATCTTGACTATGTCTCGGATTTGTATTTTACGGTTATCCATAGTACCGATCCCGATAAGACCGAGGCATGGATCGAGTCCGAGTTCTCGGATCTCACAACCCCGTACAGTTATATGAAAGCCATAGTCACTCCGGATTCACTGTTTGATATCTTCATCGAACAGAAAACAGAGCAGATTGTGACAAGTCTGATCACGATGGCGGTCATACTCGTTCTGATGAGCGTTTGTATGTATTTTATTATGCGTTCTTCGTTGATGAACCGTATCAAGGAGGTTGGTATCTACCGCGCAATCGGTGTATCGAAAAAGAATCTTGTATTCAAGTTCTTTGTCGAGGCAGTTGTGCTGACAACGCTGACGGTATTGATAGGGTACATTCTTACCAGCGGATTCCTCTTCCTGTGCCTTGGAATGTCCTCAATGATAGAGGAAATCTTCTATTACCCCGTTTGGCTTGCGGGCGCAGTCCTTGCTGTCCTATACGCAATCAGCTTGTTCTTTGGAACTCTGCCGATCTTGTCGCTCCTTCGCAAGACTCCCAGTGAGATTCTCGCGAAGTACGATATTTAACAAATTCAGCCCTCGTTCCGCTTGGAATGGGGGCTATTGCATGTAAAAGGCGAAAAAAGATAGTAATGTTAACATCCATTGCTTGATGCAACGGCTGTTTTGGTGTATAATATAGTCACGCTAATGGAGGTTTTAGATATGTTAAGTGAAAATATTAAAAATCTCCGTAAGGCAAAAGGTGTTTCCCAAGAAGAATTGGCTATCAAGCTGAACGTTGTCAGACAGACCATTTCAAAGTGGGAGAAAGGACTATCCGTTCCCGACTCGGAAATGCTTATAAAACTTGCGGAGGCATTGGATACAACAGTAAACGTACTGCTCGGAGAAACCGTAGAGCCGACTGAAACAACCGAAATACAGGCATTAGCAGCCAAGCTCGAGTTGTTGAACGAGCAGTTCGCAAAACGAAACGAAACCCGTAGAAAAGTATGCAGAATCGTATTTACTGTCTTGGGTGCGCTTGCGCTCCTTTCGATTGCAAGAGGATTGACTGAGTACATATATTTTCTTAACGCTATGGATGAAATCAATTCAAGCGTTTCCAATATAGGAGGCTTCGATGCTCCAACGGATATATACGTAACAAACGGCAGCTTAAAGATCAGCGGAATTATAATTACCGTCGTACTTGCGGTTGTGTCGGGCATAGGTATTTACAAAACCCGGAGAAGATAAAATGAAAAGAATATTATCCATTATCATACTTATAGCAACTTTAACAATAGCTCTTTCTGCTTGTGGATTAGGCAAGGTAAAGATTGAGGACTACGAGTGGAAGATGCGGACGATTATGCACGGGGAGGACAATCAAGTGGTTGTTGATGCTGTCGGAGAGTATGATGCTGCACACCCCGAAGCTAAAATAATAGATATGATACTTACCGCCAAAGACGGCAAAATCACAATAACGGATAATACCAACAACAAGACCTATGAAGGAACTTATACGGTCGAGCAGAAAACACCTGCCGGAACTGATTATAAGGTTACGATTGACGGAAAGGAAGGATATGCAACCGTAGCTATGACTACATACGCTGACGGAACAGAAGAACCCACCTTGCCGATCAACCTCGGTACACACTCAATTTATTTTTATGCTGAATAACAATAAGCCCTCGTTCCGTAGTCGAGCGAGGGCTGTTCTATGTCAAAGTAACAACGTAACCCTTCAAAGTAACACCTCAAAGGGTAGATTTTTAGCCGCAAATATGATAAAATATATGCAGAAAGAACGGAGGTGTTTCTATGGAGTTTTCCGAAAAATTAAAAGAACTGCGTAGCGAAAAAGGTATCTCGCAAGCAAAGCTCGCAGCCGATATACATATCTCAAGATCTGCCGTTGCAAAATGGGAGAACGGCTTGGGATTGCCGAATGACGAGTCGCTCAAACTGTTAGCCGACTATTTCGGTATTACAATCGACGAGCTGATCCCCAACAAGAGAAACGAAGAAATCCTTGTGTCGAAGAATAAAACCATCGACCAACAGAAAAAGGTCATCATTGGTTTTGCGGCAGGTTGTGCTATTGGTCTGTTTATCTTAGGGTTTATCTTCATCGAGCCGCTGCGAGAGAGCTTAGTTCAGTTAGGCTTAGGTGTAATTTGCGTGATGCTTGGTATCTTCAATATGTGCGGAAACATCGGTACGATTCATTGGTACAATCGTCGTAAGGTCACGAAGGAGAACCAAAAGGCTTATTGTATGTTCGTAGGTCTTGGAACGCTTATTGTTGGTGTGGCTATAATCGCAGGTGCAGTTATACAAGCGTTAGGACATATAGCGGCAAGCGGATTGGTAATAGGTGTAGGTGTACTGATTGGATTAGCTCTTATGCTGTACGCACAATTCAAATATAACAGAGGTCTGTTCTAAAAGTTATGCCCTCGTTCCGTAATGGAGCGAGGGGCTTTTTACTCTTGTTTTGCAAATCCTCTTGACAAAAACAGCTTAACTGTGTATAATATAGATATACAGTTTTAACAGGGGTGATGACGTGAATATTTTGATTGACAATAAAAGCGGCGAACCGATATATAATCAGATTTACACTCAAATCAAGAATCAGATCATAAGCGGTGAGCTCAGGGAAGACGAGATGCTTCCGTCTATTCGGGGACTTGCTAAAGATCTGCGCATCAGCTTTATCACGACCAAACGCGCGTATGAAGAGCTTGAAAAGGAAGGTTTTATCTACACTCTCCCGGCAAAAGGCTGTTACGTTGCGCCGAAGAACGTAGAGCTTTTACGGGAAGAAAATCTGAAAAAGATCGAGGAACATATCGAGCAGATAGCAAAGCTCGCCGCGTCCTGCAATTTGAGCCGTGACGATATTGTTGAAATGATTACGTTCGGTATGGAGGAACAAGAATGAACGCACTTGAAATAAAGAATGTAAGTAAATCCTTTTCGGGATTTTGTTTGGATAACATAAGCCTTACTTTGCCAAGCGGTTGTATTATGGGGCTTATCGGTGA
>JAZOMF010000077.1:0-14319 GCA_045653805.1 Eubacteriales bacterium | reverse complement strand
CGTTCATCGCCGCTCACGGCCGCGAGTATATGAAGGATATTGATGCTTAAATTGATGTTTAGCGGGATGTAGTCCATTGAAACGGTGCATCCTCATCCACCACTCCGTGGTCCCCCTTCCCCTGCCTTGGGGAAGGCTTACGCAAAGCGGAACTTAACATAAATTTGTAGCCTTGAAAAGGTTTTATGGCTATAGTTGAGGATGCGCCGCAGTTAAACCAAAGCCTTCCCCAAGGCAGGGGAAGGGGGACCGCCTCGGCGGTGGATGAGGATGCACCATTCAGTTTTATAACATCCCGACAAATCAAAATTTGAAACTCCATCATCGAGAGATAATGTCGAATTTAATTCAACGTCACACGATAATTGAAGTTTCTTTGCCTACTTTCTTTACAAAGAAAGTACGGCCGACAAATCAAAATTTGAACGTAAATGCTAAGTGAAATTTTAAAAAATCTATTGACAAAGCTTCCTTTTAGTGATATACTCTTTCCTTGGTTTGATTTGAGAATATTACTTAATAAGGAAGATTTTTTATGAATAAATCTACTGCGGTACGCCACTACGGACACCGTCACCATCATTTTAACATCTTAGAGATTTTGCGCAAGATAGGATCGCGTATCGGTCATTTCGTTGCCTCCAACACTGTTTTGGCGATTGCGGCAACACTTGCCGTCATATCCTGCTTTTTGGTAAAGCCCGATGCAGAATACATAGGTTATTTCGATTTTAAAACGCTGACCTGCCTTTTCTGCACCTTAGCGGTCATCTGCGCGCTTAAAAATATCCGCTTTTTCACTATCACTGCTCGAAAGATAGTCAGATGCGCAGGCAATACCAGAACGCTGTCTCTGGCTCTGGTATATATAACCTTTATCGGCTCGATGTTTCTCGCCAACGATATGGCTCTCTTGACCTTTTTGCCCTTGGGATACATATCCCTCTCGGCTACAGGCAAGGAAAAATACATGGCACCTATATTTATATTTCAGAATATCGCTGCAAACCTCGGCGGTATGCTTACCCCCTTTGGCAACCCCCAGAATCTTTACATTTACACCAAATTTAATATCCCCACTCTCGACTTTATAGGGGTGATGCTCCTCCCCTTTATTCTCTCTATCGTTCTCTTTACTCTTTGTTGTTTCTTCATTCCCAAGGAGTCGTTGGCGCTGGAGCAGGAGGAAAACGAAAGTTTCCCCAAGGGTAGAACCATCTTTTACTTGGTGCTTTTTGCACTGACCATCCTTACGGTGTTCAGAGTTATCCCCTACTACGTCTGCCTGCCTATTATTTTGATAGCAATACTCTTTGCCGACCGAAAGGCTCTTGCAAGGGTAGACTATTCCCTGCTTTTGACATTTGGCGCATTTTTCCTGCTTGCAGGTAACGTTTCGAGAATAGGCGCTGTCAACGAATTCTTCTCGTTCCTTCTCGAAAAGAACACACTTCTCACCGGCGTGCTCTCCTGTCAGGTAATTAGTAACGTGCCCTCAGCAATTCTACTTTCCGAGTTCACTGAAAACTGGCGCGAGCTTTTGGTGGGTGTCAACATAGGCGGCGTTGGAACTCTCATTTCTTCCCTTGCCAGCCTCATTACCTTCCGCGAATACACATCTCACGTCAAGGGCAAGACCCTCAAATACATTGGTCTTTTCTCGGCGTTCAATTTTGGATTTTTGATAATTCTTACGGTCACTATGCTGATCGTTATGTAATGTAAAGCAAAAACTGCGAGTTTTCAAACTCGCAGTTTTTAATTCAAAACCTTTTCGTATGCAATTCTCTCGTCACCACTTTCAAGATATATGATTCCGCAATACTCAAATCCATTCTTTTCAAGCATACGGCGCATCACTGCGTTTCCTCGGTGGGTGTCGATTCTAAGGCTCTTTCTTCCCTTTTCCTTGGCAAAAGATACTGCAAAGTCTATGATCTTGCCCGAAAGACCGCTCCCGCGGCTCGAAACCGAGATAGCCACGCGGTGGATAGCGATATAATCACGACTGTCATCCCCCGTGAGCCAATGACCGTCATATATTTTATCGTATGTCGGTTCTCCGCGCTCAAGCATGGCGAATGTTCCGCATATTTTTCCGTTTATCTCACAAACATAGGACTGATCGAGCTCAATGTCGGCAATTATCACCTCTTTTGAGGGGTAGCCGTTTTGCCACTGATCAATGCCGAGAGCGGCGATAGTTTTTCTCGCCTCTTCAAATATGGGCATCACTTCATCGATATCCGATATGGTAGTTTTTCTTATAATCATTTGTATTTTCTCCCGAAATCAAATTATCAGCCTGTTGATTTAATCATACTAAAATAAAAAATCCAAGCCTTGCGACTTGGATTTTTGTCTTGCCCTTTCAAAACCGATCCGTACCGCAAGTTTTTTCGAAATCGATCCATACTTTCAAGTCAGCGGATAGAATTATCCCTTGGCGATGATGGGCGCAAAAAATTATCCGAGGTCTGTCGGGCTTTCGCACCATGCTTGTAAACGAGTGCTATGTAAGTTTTAACCTATAATCAGTTCTCCGTCTAAAATAGCATCCATATCCATAGCACTGCTGTCCGCATTATAAATTTCATACTCAAAAGGGAATCCGTCTTTCGCGTACAATGTAAATACAGTCGGAGCGCTTCCATCTTTTCTTACGGTTTGAACTATGATCATATCTGACATTCCCAAATAACCATCTTTAATATTTGGAGTGCGAAACTCAATGATTTTATAATATGGCGAATAATCACGAACAATGTGTTCCGCAGATAACGAATTTATGTAATTTATAGTATAGTCTTTCTTTTCGAAATCTTGCTGTAAGATAAAATCTAATAATCTTTTTTCTTCTTTTGAGAAAATGTCGTTAGTAATCATTGGTTCACCGCCTTTCTTGGCTTCATTATACCACAAAATTGCGGGGAGTGCAAGGGGTTGCGAAGCAAATCACGCCAAAGGCGTGTATATCATCCGCAACTTGTTGCGGTATATCATCAATGCGAAGCATTGTATCTCATCAAGCTGCAGGAAGATGCACGCTGACGCGTGATGATATACAGCCCCAAAGGGGCTGATGATATGCACCGCACTTCGCGCGGCGATGATATGCCAAGCCTGCAGCTTGGATAAAAAAATCCTCGTTCCGAAGAACGAGGATTTTTTGGCAGGGGCAGAAGGACTCGAACCCACGACCCTTGGTTTTGGAGACCAGTACTCTACCAACTGAGCTATACCCCTGTATTTATGTCGCTTTTCGTTACGACCAATATATTATATCACAAGTTTTTACAAAAAGCAAGTGCTTTTCAAAAAAATTTTAATTTTTTTCATCGCACGTTGCCAAACTCCCACGCTCCGATTTGGATCGTGAGAGTTTTATTTATGGAGTTCAAAGCCCCATCAGAGCTTCTTCCTCAAATTTCGTCTGACCCTATTAACGTGCCTTTCAAAATCGCCGTTTTGGAACAGTCTGGCGATAACGTACTGCTCAAACGTAGGCACGGTGCAAGAGTAAAATCCCAGTCGCTCGTCAAAGTCATTTACAAGCTTTCGAGGCAACACCATATATCCCACACGCAAAGAGGGTGACACGGTTTTTGAAAATGTATTCAGATATATCACATTATCCTTGCAGGAAAGCGAAAACAAGGTGTCCTCGGGCTTGCTAGACACCGAAAACTCCGACTCGAAATCGTCCTCGATGATATATCTATCTACCGAGTTTGACCAACGGATATATTCGTGCCTTTTATTAGCGGAAGCGGACACGCCAGTGGGGTAGCTTCGATAAGGCGTGGTGTGGAGCACACTTGCCGACGTATTGGTAAGTGATGCGCTATCAACTCCGTCACCAGACAATCGGAGCGCCTCATAAGAGACCTCACAAGAGCTATAAACCTGCTCTATCTTCTCGTAGGATGGATACTCTATGCCGTAAATTCTATCTCGCCCAAGGAGTTCAATGATAAGCCCGTAAAGATACTCCGCTCCCGAGCCGATAACTATCTGCTCCATGTCAACATTGATGCCTCTATTTCTCGAAAGGTAGTGCTTGATGGCAAGGCGAAGCTCGGGACACCCCTTATTTTGAGATTTTTCAAGTATCGCTTCTCCGAAATCACTTATAACGTCTCTCATGGTTTTAGCAAGAACCGAAAAAGGAAAATCGGGGCTTGCTTGATGCTTGTAGGATATTTTATTATCCTCTGCCCTCACCTCCGACGGTAGAGCGAACCCGTCCGAATTGCGGAAGATCACGAAAAATCCGCTTCTCTCCCTCGACTCAACGTAGCCTTCATCGCACAACAACGCGTAGGCATGCTCAACCGTCACGGTGCTGGTCTCGGTTTCATCGGCAAGCAGTCGCTTTGACGGAAGCTTCGTATTGTAGGGATAGTTGCCGTTTATAATATCTTCCTTGATCTGCTTATAGATCTGCAAGTATGCAGGGCGTATATTTTTGTCAATCTTATATTTCATCTGGTGATATAATTTTCTCCGTTTCTGACTATTTTAATATCATCAGAAACATTATATAATAAATCCAGCAAAATTGCAAGGAGAAAATTAAAATGGCTTACAAAAAAATTTTAACTATTCAAGATATATCCTGTGTTGGTCAATGCTCGCTGACCGTCGCTCTCCCCATACTCTCGGCTTGCGGACTTGAAACCTGTATTCTTCCCTCTGCCGTTCTTTCTACCCACACGGGCGGCTTCAGCGGATTTACATTTCGTGACCTTACCGACGATATGCCCGCAATTCAGGCGCACTGGCAGAAGGAAAACATCAAGTTCAATGCGATTTACACAGGTTATCTCGGAAGCATCAAGCAGATCGGATACGTTCAAAACATTTTAAACACTATGGGAACAGATGATTGCATTCGCATAGTTGACCCTGCAATGGCTGACAATGGCAAGCTCTACTCCATCTTTGATATGGACTACGTTGAGGCCATGAAGCCCCTCTGCGGCTCCGCCGATATACTTATTCCCAACATCACCGAGGCATCCTTCCTCACCGGTTGCGAATACCGTGAAAGCTATAACGAGGCTTACGTTACCGAGCTTTGCGAAAAGCTTTGCGCTCTCGGCGCGAAAACCGTTGTAATGACCGGCGTTGGATACCGCGAGGGCAAGACCGGCGTTGCAGTCTACACCGGCGGCAAAATGAGCCACTACGAGCACGACAAGATCGGTAAGGGCGCACACGGTACGGGCGACATCTATGCTTCCGCATTCACAGGCGCGCTTATGAACGATAAGGATATTTTTGATGCAGCAAAGATCGCGGCAGATTACACCGTGAAGTGCATCATAAACACTCAGGGGGACGCTGACCATTGGTACGGCGCAAAGTTCGAGATAGCTATTCGTGACCTTATTGATATGGTTTCGCCTGCAAGCCTTTAAACAGGCATCAAGATAAAAATCCAAGTTCTTCGACTTGGATTTTTTGTTTTTTTAATCATTCTCGGTGTAATTTGTCAAAAAAGTCCCTATTGCAATCTGCTGTAATATATGATATAATTATTTTGTGAGTAAAAGTTTAAGGAGGACCCCCCTTATGAAATACGATGTAATCATTATCGGCGCAGGCCCCGGAGGTATATTTGCGGCATACGAGCTTATGCAGATAAATCCCTCGCTCAAGGTTGCGGTTTTCGAGGCAGGACATGCGCTGGGCAAGCGTCATTGTCCTATCGACGGAGTAAAAATTAAAAGCTGTATCGGATGCAAGAGCTGCTCTATTATGAGCGGATTTGGCGGCGCGGGAGCATTTTCGGACGGAAAATATAACATCACCAATGATTTTGGAGGCACACTCTACGAATATATCGGTAAAAAGCAGGCGCTTGACCTGATGCAATACGTTGACGAGATCAACCTGAAATACGGCGGCGAGGGCACAAAGCTTTATTCCACCGCAGGCACTCGATTCAAGACCCTTTGTATTCAAAACGATCTGCATCTTCTCGATGCCTCGGTTCGTCATCTTGGCACCGACATCAATTATATAGTTCTTGAAAATCTCTATAACCATCTCAAGGATAAGGTCGAATTCTTCTTCGACACCCCTGCAGAGACCATTTCCATAATCGACGGCGGATATGCAATTAAGTGCAAGGATGCCATCTACGAATGTGAAAAATGCGTCGTTTCCGTAGGACGAATCGGAAGTAAGTGGATGGAGAAGGTCTGCCGAGAGCTTGATATTCCCACAAAATCCAACAGAGTGGACATCGGCGTGCGCGTAGAACTTCCCGCCGCAGTTTTTGCCCACCTGACCGACGAGCTTTACGAGAGCAAGATAGTCTATCGCACTCCCAAATACGGTGACAAGGTGAGAACCTTCTGCATGAACCCCAAGGGAGCGGTTGTAAACGAAAACACCAACGGCATCATTACCGTTAACGGTCACAGCTACGAGGACCCCGCAAAGCAGACTGAAAACACAAATTTTGCCCTGCTCGTTGCAAAGCATTTCTCCGAACCCTTCAAGGATTCCAACGGCTACGGCGAGTCCATCGCAAGACTCAGCAATATGCTGGGCGGCGGAGTTATCGTTCAGCGATTTGGTGACCTCATTCGCGGTCAGCGATCCACACAGGGCAGAATTAACGACGCCTTTATCACTCCCACTCTCAATGCAACCCCCGGTGACCTCAGCCTCGTTCTTCCCAAGCGAATCCTTGACGGAATCATCGAAATGATCTACGCTCTCGACAAGGTAGCCCCCGGAACCGCCAACGATGACACCCTGCTTTACGGAGTTGAGGTCAAATTCTACAATATGGAAGTTGAGGTCAACGAACAGCTGGAATCCCGCTTTAAGGGACTTTACATCATCGGCGACGGAAGCGGCATAACTCACTCGCTTTCCCACGCCTCCGCAAGCGGCGTTCACGTAGCTCGCGACATCGTAAAATAAGACTCAATGAACCCTCGATACATCCTGGCGCTCGTTGTATTTGCGGCTATCTACGTTGCCGTGATATTCCTTATGCGGTTTATGAGGAACACAACTCTCACCAACGCCATCTTCGTTTTGGCGGTGGTAATTCCCTATATCGCCTTAGTTGTCACCGTCTACCGTGATACGGGCTTTTACGATTGGAATTTCCAAAACGTGCTCCCCGTGGCAAACGTAAGTCCGTTTATGTTCACCTGCGTTCCCCTCGCTCTCCTGCTTCCAAAAAGGGTGAGAAAGCATTTTCTTCTGCTTATCTCCCTGCTTTCGGTGGGAATGCTTTTGTCGGGCGTTTTCGGGTGCATCTACAACGCGGCGAGAAATTATAAATTCCACCTACATTTCACCTACGATTACGCGGCGCACTTTGCCCTTTCGCTATTCGGCGTCTATTTGGTTAAGAGCCGACAAGTGACGATGAGCATCAAAAACGCTCTTATCAGCTCCTCTTTGATCTTCGGCACGGCGGCGTTAATGACGGTTCTAAACGTAATATTCGACACCTCATTTTTCGGTCTTTCGCTAAACGGAAAGCACAACATTTACGCCGTGGTGCTCACTGAAAGCTCCTACCTCTCCGCTCTGCTCTATTTTCTCGGTCTTGGGGTAGTATTGACCCTCGGATACCTGTATTGCAGTATTTTCAGCAGAAAAAGCGCTCAAAAATAATCTTTTATTCAAGTTTTTAAAGCCGTCGGTATATCCGACGGCTTTTTAAAATAATTTGTGTTGACCTAAGTTTTTGCATTTTTCACAAAAAGGGGTTGCTTTTTTTGTCGATTTGTGATATAATAGATTTTAGCGCGTTTTGAAACATATTATATTTATATATTAGGAGTATTAAAGATGAAAGAGAAACCTTGTTATAGGCTTAGCCCCTCGCAGGATGTTTCATACCTTCAGTGCAGATACACGCTCTTTAAGAGAGTTATCAATATTTTGTCCTCCGTTACCCTCGACGAGAAGGTGGACTACGATATTTTGAACCAGGCATACAAATTGCTTATAAAGAGAAACGACTGTCTCAGAATCAAGTTCTTCAAAAAGAAGGGCCAGCTGATGCAGTATTTTGAGGACTATGATGAGAGCAAGATCGCAAACGTCCCTGTTCTCACCTTTGAAACCGAAAAGAAGCAGAATGCATTTATTGACAAAACCCGAAAGAGACCCATCAACTACATGAGCGGCGTTGTTATCGAGCCTCGTCTTATCCATACGTACGAGGGAAAAGATATGATCTTCCTCAAGGTCTGCCATCTTTGCCTCGACGTTTACGGAATCCATGCTATTTATATGGATCTTTTAGGTATTTACAACGCTCTCAAGAACGGAGCTCCTCTCCCCGAAGAGCCCTCCAGTTTTGAAAAGGTAATTATCAAGGATATCGAGAGAAGCAGAAACCAGAACATTAACGACAAGCACGTTGAGTATTTCACTAACATTCTTAACGATAATCCTGAGCCCTATTATGCAGGTATTCACGGTCCTAACAATAAGATATGGCAGAAGAAGCTTGCTTCCCACCACCGTGGAATGCAGATGTTCTTCATCAACTGCGATACTATGGCATACCGCCACAAGATAGACCGCGAAACGGTAGACAAGGTTCTTTTCTATTGCAGAAACAACCAGTGCTCTCCCGCAAACCTTCTTTTCTTTGCATTCTCCGTGACCCAGGGAAGACTTAACGGCAACGTTAAAAACCTCCTCCCACTCAGCCTCTACAACTGCCGAGTTTCCGCACTCGACAAGAACTGTGCAGGATCTAAGGTTCAGAGCGGTGCGTGCTACACCAAGATCGACTACAACTCCTCCTTTGAGGATAACCTTAAGAACTTCTCCGCTGAACAGATGAAGCTTTACAGACACGTAAACTTCTCCGACAGAGATTTCGAAACTCTGCTTCATACCACCTATCGCTCATCTTATCTTGAAACATACTACTCTCTTGCATTCTCCTTGGTTCCCTTCGACATTCCCGAAGGCATCGAGTTCAATATGTACACCAACGGTAAGGGCGCTCTTCCCAACTACGTCATTCAGTTTCTAAACGCCAAGACCAATGAGATAGACATGGCTTATGACGTTCAGACCAAGATCACCAGCGAAGAGGATGTTCGCCTTTTCCATACCTACTACGTAAACGTTATCAACCAGGTAATGGACGATCCCAGAATCAAGATTGGGGATATTCAGCTCTCGTTTGAATCTTAATTTAACATTTCAAAGCCCCGCACAAAGCGGGGCTTTATTTTCAAAAAAGACAAAAACACACACATTTCAAAAAACATCTACTTATTTTTAAATACGTATTGTTTTTGTTGCGATTTTATGTTATAATGTAATTTGTAATAATATATCTACGCGAAAGGATTCGACTTACATATGTCACGTTTGAGAAAAAAGTTCATTCTGAAGCTTATTTTCAGATGTCTCGTGCTTGTTTTTGGAATAGTTCTTCTTATCGGAAAGGATACCTTCTTGGCAGGAACGTTCCTTGGAAACAGCTTTAATATTCTTGATGGCTACAAGTTCTTTACTGAATTCTCCGTATTCCACATTTTGTGGGTGCTCTGGATCATCGGTATGATCCAGCAGATCTTCCCCATCAAAACAAAGCTTCCCTTGGGCTCTACCAAAAGATCGATCTTCCGTTTTAAAGGTCCTCAGGGCGAGGTAGACTACCCCGGCATGCGCGAATACATAAAGACCGTCACCAAAAAGGCTTACATCCGTGTATTCCTCGTATGGGCGGTTGCAACCGCAATTATCGGTGTGCTCTACTACTGGGGTCCTATCGACAATGCATGGATCATGGTTATCTCTCTCTTCTTCTACGTATGCGACCTTATTTGTGTCGTAATCTGGTGCCCTTTCCGTCTTCTTCTCGGAAACAGATGCTGCACCACCTGCCGTATATTCAACTGGGATCACCTTATGATGTTCTCTCCCATGATCTTCGTGGGCGGATTCTTCGGCACCTCGCTCTTCATCTTCGCCGTTGCCGCATTTATGGTGTGGGAGGTCAGCATTATGATCTTCCCCGAGCGTTTCTGGATGCAGAGTAACGTAAGCCTCAAGTGCATAAACTGCACCGACAAGCTTTGCACTCAGTACTGCGGCAAAAAGAAAAAGGCAAAGAAAAACACCGGCACCCAGGCTTAATTGCCAAGGCTCAGACACACAAGGCGGCAAAGCATAACAGCGCCGTCAATCTATTATGAAAATAGGAGATATATTTTGAAAATTCCTAACAATAAACCCTCATATAAGCTGACTCCCGCGCAGGCTGTAGCTTATTTCCAGTGTCAATTTTCATTTTACAAGAGAGTTATAAATATTCTCGCTTCCATAACTATCTCTGAAAAGGTGGATTACGATACCCTTAATAAGGCATACAAGCTTTTGGTGGAGAGAAATGATGCACTCAGAATCAAGTTCTTCAAAAAGAAGGGCCAACTGATGCAGTATTTCGATAATTACGATCCAAAAAAGATAAAGAATATTCCCGAATATTCCTTTGCTACCGAAAAGGAGCAGGATAAGTTTATAAACAAGGTTAGAAACGGCCACATCAAATTCATGAGCGGCGTTGTTATCGAGCCTTACTTCATCCACACCTTCGACGGCAGAGATATGATATTCCTCAAGGTCTGCCATCTGGCTCTTGATATCTACGGACTCAAGAACATGTTCACCGACCTTCTTGACATCTATAATGCTCTCAAGAATGGCACCGAGCTTCCCGCTCCCAGAGCAAAATACGAGGACGTTGTTAAGAGAGACCTTGAAAACACCGATAATCAGGAGACCTACAACAAGCACGTGGAGTTCTTTAAGGATATGCTCCACAACCAGCCCGAGCCCTATTATGCAGGTATTCACGGTCCCAAGAACAAAACTTGGCAAAAGCAACTTGCAAAGCACAAGCATTGCATGCCTCTTATAATCTTTAACAACCAGACCAAGACTTACACTCACAAGATAGACCGCCACACAACAGAGAGAATCATCTTCTATTGCAGACACAATCAGTGCTCACCCGCAAATCTTCTCTTCTACATCTGCTCGCTCACTCAAGCGTTGCTCAACGGCAGACTCAAAAATCTCATGCCTATCGGTCTTTACGATTGCAGAGTTACCGCTGCCGAAAAGAGCTGCGGAGGCTCAAAGGCGCAAAGCGCAGGCTGCTACACAAAAATCAACTACGCTCATTCCTTTGATGAGAACCTCCGAGCATTCTCCGGCGATCAGCTGAAGCTTTATAGACACGTGAAGTTTCCTGACGTAGACTTTGAGACCCTTGTGCACAACGCGTACAGAACATCTCCCCTTGATATGTACTACTCCTTGGCATACTCCCTCATCTATTTTGACATTCCCGAGGGTATAGAGCTTAACGTATACTCCAATGGAAGAGGCGCTCTGCCCGCATACGTGGTTCAGTTCTTGAACTCCAAGACCAACGAGATCGAAATGGCTTACGACGTTCAGACCAAGACCACATCCGAAGAGGATGTGCGAGTTTTCCACGGCTATTACCTCAATGTGCTCAATCAGGTGCTTGATGATCCTCACATAACCGTGGGCGACATCACTCTCACACCTAACGAATCGTAAAATAACAAGTTTGCGTCTTAATATGGCGCAAAACCCAAAAATCCGCCGAAATTAATCGGCGGATTTTTTTTGGGGGTGCATCCGACTTGATTTTTGATCAAAACAAGGACAAATAATAGATAAAATGGCATTTGCAGGCTCAATTATAACAGTTTTTGAAAAAAACAAAAAAAATTCAAAAAAATTCACTCTTGTTTTAAAAAATATATTGAAATTTCCGTGAAAATTTGTTATAATATAATGTAAAATTGTTTTAGAATGCCTTTTTGGGGCTATTCGAACTAAAAATTTTACAACAAAGTTAATGATAAATCTTATATAATGCCTCCAAATGAGGCGAAAGAAAGGGACAAACCTATGAAAGAACGTAAAGTCGGAACCGTCTCAAGGGGTATTCGTTGCCCCATTTTCCGCGAGGGAGATGATCTTGCGGCAATAGTTACCGATACCGTTATCGATGCGGCTGAGTGCGAGGGCTTTGAGCTTCGCGACAAGGACGTTATCTCCATCACCGAGTCTGTAGTAGCTCGTGTTCAGGGCAACTACGTTTCTGTTGATGCAATCGCAGAGGACGTTAAGAATAAGCTCGGCGGCGGTACCGTTGGCGTTATCTTCCCCATCCTTTCCAGAAACCGTTTCGCAATCTGCCTCCGCGGTATTGCTAAGGGCTGCAAGAAGGTTGTGCTTATGCTCAGCTATCCCTCCGACGAGGTTGGAAATCACCTCGTTACTATGGATATGATCGACGAGTCAGGCGTTAATCCTTACAGCGACGTTCTCACACTTGAAAAGTACCGTGAGCTTTTTGGATATGAAAAGCACGAATTTACCGGCGTTGACTACGTTGAATATTACGGCAACCTCGTTAAGGAGTGCGGTGCAGAGGTAGAGATCGTATTTGCTAATCAGGCAAAGGCTATCCTTCCTTTTGCAGATCACATCATCAACTGTGACATTCACACCCGTGCACGCACAAAGAGAATCCTTCTTGAGAACGGCGCAAAGGTCGTTTGCTCCCTCGACGATATTATGACCTCTCCTGTAAACGGTAGCGGTTACAATGCAAAGTACGGTCTTCTCGGCTCTAACAAGTCTACCGAGGACACCGTTAAGCTCTTCCCCCGCGAGTGCCAGGATCTCGTTCTTGACATTCAGACAAGAGTTTTTGAAAGAACAGGCAAGAAGGTAGAGGTTATGGTCTACGGAGACGGCGCGTTCAAGGATCCCCAGGGTAAGATCTGGGAGCTTGCAGACCCCGTTGTTTCCCCTGCATTTACCGACGGTCTTGTAGGTACTCCCAACGAGCTTAAGCTCAAGTACCTCGCAGACAACGATTTCAAGGACCTCTCCGGCGACGAGCTCAAGGCGGCTATCTCTGCTTCTATCAAGGCAAAGGACGGTTCAAGCCTCGTCGGCAACATGGCATCTCAGGGTACTACTCCCCGTCAGCTTACCGACCTTATCGGCTCTCTCTGTGACCTTACCTCCGGCTCCGGCGACAAGGGTACTCCCGTAGTCCTCGTTCAGGGTTACTTTGACAATTACACTAACTAATAGCGGAGGATAACAATATGAGCAACATTCGTCCCGAAACAATGGAAAGAATTACAAATTTCGACCTTGCTAACGCGTTCATCGAGGAGCAGGTCAAGGAAATTCGCGCACAGGTTGGCGACAAGAAGGTTCTTCTTGCACTCTCCGGCGGTGTAGACTCCTCCGTAGTTGCCGCTCTCCTTATCAAGGCTATCGGCAAACAGCTTGTTTGCGTACACGTTAACCACGGTCTTATGAGAAAAGGCGAGAGTGAGGCTGTTATCGAAATGTTCGGTAACGCGCTTGAGGCTAATCTTATTTATATCGATGCTACCGACCGCTATCTCGACCTCCTCGCAGGAGTTTCTGACCCCGAGAGCAAGAGAAAGATCATCGGTAAGGAATTTATAGAGATCTTCGCCGAAGAGGCAAGAAAGCTTGAGGGCATCGAGTTCTTGGCACAGGGTACTATCTATCCCGACATTCTCGAAAGCGTAAAGGCAGCAGAGGGCAAGAAGGCAGTTAAGTCTCACCACAACGTTGGCGGACTTCCCGAGGACCTTCAGTTCGAGCTTTGCGAGCCTATTAAGCTCCTTTTCAAGGACGAGGTAAGAGTTGTCGGCGAGGCGCTCGGCCTTCCCCACGCTATGGTTTACCGTCAGCCCTTCCCCGGCCCCGGACTTGGCGTAAGATGTCTCGGTGCTATCACCCGTGACCGTCTCCACGCGCTCCGCGAGGCAGACGCAATTTTGCGCGACGAGTTCGATAAGAACGGTCTTGCAGAAAAGGTGTGGCAGTACTTTGTAGTAATTCCCGACATCAAGAGCGTTGGTGTTAAGGACGACTCCAGATATGAGGGATGGCCTGCTATCATACGCGCCGTCAACACCAAGGACGGTATGACCGCTACCATCGAGGAGATCCCCTACGCAGTTCTCCATAAGATCTGCGCTCGCATCACAAGCGAGGTTGAGGGCATCAATAGAGTTCTCTATGATATTACACCCAAGCCCACAGGCACGATTGAGTGGGAATAATACCGTTTATCACAGCAAAAATAAATTATCGTAAAAAAGGTAAATTCGTTTATCATTCGAGCGTTTTTGCACTACAATAAAAAGAAAAGACCTTGCTTCATCGCAATGATGGATCGAGGTCTTTTTTCTATGCTTTTTTATTGAAAGG
>JAZOMF010000076.1:0-11623 GCA_045653805.1 Eubacteriales bacterium | reverse complement strand
GGGGGGACTGGGGGAGAGCGTAGAAGCTTCCCTTGTGGATTCTGGAAGGCACAAGATAATCGCGCGCGCCTTCAGGGGTAGCCTTGATCATCATAGGAGTTTCGATCTCGTAGAAGCCGTTCTCATAATAGTACTGACGAGCAACGCGAGCGATGTCGTGTCTCATCTTGATATTCTTCTGAAGCTCGGGACGGCGAAGGTCAACATAGCGGAATTTGAGCGCGGTCTCGTCCTTTACCTTCTTGGAGTCACTTACCTCAAAGGGAGGGGTCTGCGCCGCAGAAAGCACCTTCATGCTCTCGACGTAGATCTCAACCTTACCGGTAGGAATATTGAGATTGATAGCGCCCTCACCACGAGGTCTTACAACACCGTGAACAGCTACAACGTACTCCGCGCGGCAACCGAAAGCCTTGTCGAATACAGCGCGGTCGGTGGTGTCGTCAAATGCGAGCTGAACGATACCGGTTCTGTCGCGGAGGTCGATAAATATAAGTGCGCCAAGGTCTCTCTGTCTCTGAACCCAACCCATAACGCATATCTGCTGACCAATCATAGTCTCATTGACTTCTGCACAGTAACAGCTTCTTTTGTCTTCGTTAGTTAAAAATTCTGCCATTTTATTTTATCCTTTCGTTATTTTCAAAGAGTTAGCTCAAGCAATAGGCTCCGCCTTTGCATTGAAGAGGGGAAGCTCTTCAAGGAAGATAAGATCGTCGCGTCTTGCCGCGTCACCCTCAGCAAGAATGGACATCCTGCCCGCGATCTCGCCGCCTGCCTGAGCAACCAACGCTTCGATTGCACGAAGCGACTCGCCTGTGGAGATAACGTCGTCAACGATAAGAATCCTCTTACCCTTCATCATCTCAGCGTCTGCCTTATCAAGATAAAGGTGCTGGGTCGCCGCAGTGGTGATGGACTTGACCTCAACGCCGAAAACTCCGGTCATATAAAGCTTGGGAGACTTTCGTGCGAGGAAATACTTCTGATTTCCCGCAAGGCGCGCCATTTCGTGAACCAGCGGAATACCCTTTGCCTCCGCAGAGATCATGTAATCGTATTCGGGTGATTTATCAAGCAACGCCCGAGCACAGGCGGTGGTCAGCTCGGGATCTCCGAAAATAACGAATCCCGCGATCATAAGCTTGTCATTAAGGGGGCAGATGGGGAGGTCTCTTTCCACGCCCGCAATAGTCATTCTGTAATATTTCTGTTCCATAAGTCGCCTCCAAAAAATTAATAGGCTTGTGCTCTTATAGTATATGCGCTCTCAATAGCCTCCGCCACAAGAGCCTCAAAGTCAAGCTTCTGCTCTTCTCTGAGCACCTTTTCAAGCACGGGCTTGGTTCTGGGGTGTCGGGGAGTAAAGACGGTACAGCAATCCTCGTATGGCTCGATGGAAATGTCGAAGGTGTCTATCTTTCTTGCGATCTCCACTATCTCTTCCTTGTCCATTCCTATGCAGGGACGGAAAACGGGGAGACTGGACGCATTATCGGTAACGGCAATCGCCTCCATGGTCTGGCTTGCTACCTGACCAAGGCTCTCGCCTGTGATGAGGCACTTGCTATCGTGCTTTGCCGCAATTCTGCAAGCGATGGTCATCATATATCTGCGGAGCAGGAGGGTGAAGTAATCCTCCTCGCAATGCTTTGCGATCTCTTCTTGAATTTTGGTAAGAGAAACTACATGAACGTAGATGTCACCGGTGTAAGCGGCAACAGTGCGAGCAAGACGGATAACCTTATCTCTCGCCATCTCGCTGGTGTAGGGGAAGGATTCAAAGTGAACCGCCTCGATGCGAAGTCCTCTCTTTGCCATCATAAATCCTGCAACGGGAGAGTCGATCCCGCCCGACAAAAGCAACATTCCGTGTCCACCCGAGCCTACGGGAAGTCCTCCCGCCGCTCTGAACTGTCCTGCATGAACGTAAGCCGCTCTTTCACGGATCTCCACCTTAACGATTATATCGGGCTTTCTCACGTCAACTCTGATTCTGCCGTGGGTTGCATCCAGTATCTCACCGCCAAGAAGCTCGGAAAGCTCCATGGAATTTAAGGGGAAGGTCTTATCACTTCTCTTACCCTCAACCTTAAAGGTCTTTTTGCCCTCAAGGAACTGGGGAATATATTCTCTTGTTACTCTCTTGATGTCATCAAGATTTTTTTCGCAGACAGCAGCGCGTCCGACTGCAACGATACCGAAGGTCTTCATAGCGGACTCAAACATTCCGTCTATGTCAGCAAAATCGTCCTTGGGCTCAACGTAAATAATGCTCTGCCCACGGATGATCTCAAAGTCACCATGCTTTTTAGCTCTAATACGGAGCTCTCTGCAAAGAGAATCCTCAAAATAACGCTTGTTTGCGCCCTTGAGAACTATTTCGCCGTATTTACAAAGTAAGATCTCTCTCATTAGTCAGCCGCCTCTCCTTCGTTTTCATAGTAGTGGGGGAAGAGCTTCTCCCAAACCTTCATACAACCGATGGTATCGGCGATGGAGGTGTGTGCCACGCCATCCCACTCAACAGAGAAGAGCGCCATAGCGTCGGTCAGCGACATGTGTTGAAGATCGGGCGCGTGCTCGTGAGCGTAACGCACGAATTCGTTTGCACAGCAACGGGTCTTTTCGCGGAGCCATTCTCTCTCTCGGTCGGTCTCGTAGATGTATTTGATGTGGCTATAATCGGTCGAAACGCCGTAAGCAATAAGATTATCGCAATTAGCAAAAATCTCCTTGATCTCAGGGATAAGATCGTCGAGCAGAGGTGCGTCTGCGACCATATCGGGGGTGATGCCGTGGATCTTCTCGGTGTTCTTCCACTTCTTCTTGTGAGCGGGCTTTACGAGGGTGTCCATAATGATGCTTCCCTCTCCGTCGCAGATGGAAATTGAAATTATCTCGTCGTGATCGTAAACACCGGTCAATTCAAGGTCAAAGAAAAGCACCTTTTTTCTATCCATGCCGTAATATGTGCTTCTGTAAACGTCACCCTCGGCGCGGCGGATAGCCAGATCCTCCTCATAGCAAGCACGACAGAGCTTCTTTCTGTATCTCACGTCCTTGCCGCACTTAACACAGTTGAGGGGGAGGCGGAGTGCCGTCTTTTTGTCGTAAAAATAGAGTGTGTCGCCATCACCCTTAACGGTGAATGCAACCGGCTCTTCAATTACCTCGTAGTGCATCTGCGCAAGTCGCTCACGGGTGTAAAAACCGCAGGATGCCGCGCGTTTGATGCTCATTCTCTCAATGGTCGTGCCGCTCTCAAGTGTTCTGCTCTCCTTGCGACTTCTGGGATAATACCACTGCTCAGGGGGAGCCTCGGTAACTCTTGCGGGATCGAAATAGTAAATAATGCTACCGTCCTCGGCAAGATCGTATGCGGCAGGGTCGCCGCTGGGCATAAGGTGCATCTGTGTCAGCACCCCTCGTGTGAGATAATTTTTCTTGTCCGCCTCCTCACGGCTGACCTGTTTGATGGTCGCGCCGGAGCGGAGCTTCATAGTGTTGCTCAATTCTTCCTCCAAACTTCCGCCCGCAAGGGCTCGGCGCAGATCGGACACCATTCATCGGACCCACGCATTTTTGCCGCATTGCAAAACGGATTTATATAATTGCATTTTTTTAACTAAAATCATCAAATTATGCCATAACCTATCAGCAAAAACGATTTTTGCCGCCGTCTCCCATCTTAACTTTGCATAACCGTTTAATTATAACATATATTATCGAATTTTACAATAGATTTTTAAAAAAATTAAGTGATTTTAACAAGATTTCCCAAAATGGCAAAAAGCCCTTGCAATATTTAAAATTTTATGATATAATGTAGGTTGGTTTATAATGCAATGTTGCAAGGAGGTTTTAAAGTATGGTCAAAATAACTTGTGTTGACAAAGGCAGCCGTGCCGACACCGCTGGCATAAAAGCGGGCGATAATTTAATATCCATAAACGGCCGCGAGATATGCGACGTGCTTGACTACCGCTTTTTCCTCGCAGACAGAAGCATTTTGTTAAAGCTTGACCGCGAAGGACAAGCCTTTGAGGTGTCAATCCGCAAGCAGCAGTACGATGACATTGGACTGGACTTCGAAACTCCTTTGATGGACAAAAAGCATTCTTGCGAAAACAAGTGCGTTTTCTGCTTTATCGACCAGTTGCCAAAGGGCATGAGAAAGACCCTTTACTTCAAGGATGACGATTCCCGTCTGTCCTTCCTTCACGGCAACTACATCACCTTGACAAATCTTCACGATAAGGACATCGACCGAATCATCGAGATGCACATCTCCCCCGTCAACATTTCGGTTCACACCACAAATCCCTCTCTTCGTGTAAAAATGATGCACAACAAGCGCGCCGGCGAAGTGCTTTCTTACATGAAACGTCTTGCCGATGCAGGCATTTCGCTTTGCGGCCAGATAGTGCTTTGCAAGGGACTTAACGACGGCGAGGAGCTTGACCGCTCCATGCGCGACCTCTCCGAGCTTTTCCCCGCCATGCAGAGCGTTTCCATCGTGCCCGCAGGACTGACCCGTTTCCGCGAAAAGCTTTATCCTCTTGAGGGATTCACCAAGGAAGAGTCTGCGGCAGTAATCGCTCAGGTAGATAAATTTTCAAAGGCTTTTGAGGAGAAAAACGGCAGCCGAATGTTTTTCTGCTCCGATGAATTCTACCTCAAAGCAGAGCTTCCCCTCCCTGAGGAAAGCTACTACGAGGGCTATCCTCAAATCGAAAACGGCGTAGGTATGATAACCTCTCTCGTCACCGAATTCAAGGGCGAGCTTGATTACCTCAACGAATATCTTGAAAATTACAAATCCCCCAGGCACATATCTATCGCAACCGGAGTTGCCGCCTACGACACAATAAAATCTATGGCGGTTGACCTTGAAGCGAGGATCGAGGGCTTGCAGATCGACGTTTATAAAATAATCAACCACTTTTTCGGTGAGACGATCACCGTTTCGGGTCTCCTCACAGGAAAGGACATCTCCGAGCAGCTCTCAGGCAAAAGCTTGGGCGACCTGCTTATCTTCCCCTCCAATGCTCTGCGCTCGGGTGAAGATGTTTTCCTCGACGATATGACCCCCGACCGGCTTTCCGCCATTCTCGGCGTGCCCGTATCCCCCTCAAAGGAAGGTGGCGAAGGCTTTATCTGTGATGCGCTGGGCGTAACTCACAGTATCTGACGAAGCTATTTACCGTCTGCCCCGTCATCTTCTCCCGCGGCAGACTTAAAATAAATCGACAAGAAGAAAGGACTGATAAATATGTCAAAGCCCATTATAGCCGTAGTTGGACGCCCCAACGTAGGCAAAAGTACGCTTTTCAATAAGCTTATAGGCGAGCGCCGCTCTATCGTTGAGGACGTTCCCGGTGTTACACGCGACCGTATCTACGGCGAAACCGAATGGTGCGGCAAGCAGTTTATACTCATCGACACAGGAGGAATCGAGCCCAAGAGCGACGATATAATCCTCTCCCAAATGAAATTCCAGGCACAGATAGCGATTGAAGATGCCGACGTGATAGTTTTCATGTGCGACGTAAGAACCGGCCTTACCGCAAACGACCGCGACATCGCAATTATGCTCAAGAAGAGCGGCAAGCCCATCGTGCCCTGCATCAACAAGTGCGACAGCGTAGGACACGTTCCCTATGAGTTCTACGAATTCTATGAGCTTGGATTTGAGCAGGAGCCTATCGCAGTTTCCTCTGTCCACGGCTCGGGAACCGGTGACCTTCTCGACGCTTGTGTTGACGCTCTTGGCGACTGGGACTACACCGAGGTCGAGGACGATTCCATTAAGGTAGCCGTTATCGGTAAGCCCAACGCGGGCAAGTCCTCTATCATTAACAAGATGCTGGGTCAGCAGAGACTCATCGTCTCCAACATCGCAGGCACTACCAGAGATGCGGTTGACAGCCGCCTTGAAAACGACCACGGCAAGTACACCCTTATTGACACCGCAGGTATCCGCCGTCAGTCCAAGGTAACCGACAACATAGAGAGATATAGCGTTCTCCGCGCTCACATGGCGGTAGAGAGAGCCGACGTTTGCCTTATTATGATCGACGCGTCTGTCGGTATCACCGAGCAGGACGAAAAGATAGCAGGCATCGCTCACGATGCGGGCAAGGCTTCCATAATCGTTGTAAACAAGTGGGATTCCATTGAAAAGAACAACTCCACCGTCAACGAGTTCACCGCAAGCATCCGCGAGCATCTGGCTTATATGCCCTACGCCCCCATCCTCTTCGTTTCCGCTATGACAGGTCAGAGAGTTGACAATATCTTCGAGCGCATCAACTACGTCCACAACCAGACCACCATGCGTATCTCTACCGGTATGCTCAACGATGTGCTCGGCGAGGCAACCATGAGAACCCAGCCTCCCACAGATAAGGGAAAGCGCCTCAAGATCTACTACATGACCCAAATAAGCGTTGCTCCCCCCACATTCGTAATCTTCTGCAACAATGCAGAGCTCTTCCACTTCTCCTACCAGAGATATATCGAAAACTGTCTCCGCGAGACCTTTGGGTTCACAGGTACGCCCATAAAGCTTATCATCCGTGAGCGCGGCGACGACAATGACAAATAACCGAGGTGCTAAAATTGAACCAAAACAATAATTTCGACGATATTCCCAAGGATTTTATCGAAACCATGTCCCGCCGACTTTCCAACATCGGTGCGATCCTTATAGGTGCCGCGATTATCGGTATCTGCTTCGCCATCGCCAGGATGGACAACGAGGTCATCAAGGTAGCAATAATCCTATTCTCCTCTCTTGTGGGCGCGCTTGGAATCTTCCTTATGATAATTGCCTACGTTGGTGCCAGTGAGATTCGCAACAAGCACAACTTCTTTCTCTACAACAAAAAGAAGAAGCAGGATATGGCTATCGGCGAGTTGACCGTACCCGAAATAAGAAACCGTCTCACATCCTTTATGGCATCATTCAAGCACCGCGGCAAGCTCTACATCGGAGATCTGTTTGACGAAAGGCAAAGAATCTCCGAGCCCTTCAAGATACTTTTCTGCTACGAGCTGCTCTGCGAGATCGGAGACGAAAGAGGTGCAGACCCCGCAACCTTCCTATCCTTTGGACACGAGTGCGGCGAGATATTTTACAGATACCTCGCAAAGAACGGTGACCACGAGCTGGGTCTTAAAATAAAGACCTACATTCTTGAATTTAGCGAGGGCAAGGAAAACGTGGATGAATTCAAGGGCTTCATCCTCTCAAAAAAGCAGTATTTAGAAGAAAAAATGCTGAATTACACAGTAGAAAACATCAAAAAATTTGGCTGATCCCCCTTGAAAGGAGGAATATTCAATGTTTATAGATAATATCAAGATTTACGTGAAAGCAGGTAACGGTGGCAACGGCGCTATCGCTCTTCACAGAGAAAAATACCTAGCAGCAGGCGGTCCCGACGGTGGCGACGGAGGAAACGGAGGAAACATCATCTTCCGCGTCGATCCCGGCTCCAACACCCTGCTTGCATTCCGCTACAAGAGAAAATTCGTTGCAGGTAACGGCGGTGACGGCTCGGGCTCCAAGTTCCACGGAAAGACCGCAGACGATATTTATATCATGGTTCCTCCCGGAACGCTTATAAAAGACCCCGAAAGCGGCAAGATCATCCACGACATGTCAGAAAATGACGGCGCAGACTATCTCTGCTGCAAGGGCGGTCGCGGCGGCTGGGGCAACAAGCATTTTGCAACTCCTACCCGTCAGACCCCCATGTTTGCAAAGAACGGCACAAAGGGCGAAGAGAGAGAAGTTCTTCTTGAACTTAAAATGCTTGCAGACGTTGGACTTATCGGTATGCCCAGCGTTGGTAAATCCTCTATTCTTTCGGTAATCTCCTCCGCAAAGCCCAAGATCGCAGACTACCACTTCACCACCCTCTCTCCTAACCTCGGAGTTGTTTCCACCGGCGGCGAGAGCGGATTTGTAGCGGCAGACATTCCCGGTCTTATCGAGGGCGCAGCAGAGGGCGCAGGTCTTGGACATGCTTTCCTTCGTCACGTTGACCGTTGCAGACTCCTTCTTCACGTTGTAGACATCTCGGCATTTGAGGGAAGAGATCCCGTAGACGACATCATCACCATCAACCGCGAGCTTGAGCGTTACAGTCCCCAGCTGGCTGAACGCCCCCAGATAATCATCGCAAACAAGGTAGACTCCCTTGACCGTGACATCGTTGACGTAGACAAATTCGAAGCCTTCGTCAAGGAAAACGGCTGGGAAATGATGTACATTTCGGCATACACCGGCGAAAATCTTGACGAAATGGTGCAGATGGTAGCACACAGATTGAAGGATCTCCCCCCCATCACCGTATATGAAGCCGACTACGACGAAAGCGAGAAGTACACCGAGGGCGGCAAGGAGACCACCATCACCTTTGAGGGCGGCAAGTATATCGTTGAGGGCGAGTGGCTCTACAACCTTATGGGCCAGATAAACTTCAGCAACTACGAGTCTCTCAACTTCTTCCAGAGAGTATTGGACAAGAGCGGAGTATTTAAGGCGCTGGAGGCAAAGGGCTGTCACGATGGCGACACCGTTTCGATCTACGATTTCGAATTCGACTACGTTAAGTAATTTCCCAATATAACTATAAACTAATTTAAGGAGGGCACATATGAACATCTGGCACGATTTTCCCGAAAAAGGCATAACCCCTACAGATTTTTCGGCAGTAATTGAAATTTCCAAGGGTAGCAACTGCAAGTACGAGCTTGATAAAGAGACCGGCATGCTCCGTCTCGACCGCATACTCTACACTGCAACTCACTATCCCGCAAACTACGGTTTCATCCCCCGCACATATGCCGATGACGGCGACCCTCTGGACGTTCTCGTTCTCTGCTCCGAGCCCATCGTTCCAATGACCCTCGTTAAGGTGTACCCCATCGGCGCTATGCGAATGATCGACGGCGGCAAGCAGGACGATAAGATCATCGCTATCCCCTTCTCCGACCCCACCCACAGAGGCGTTAAGTCGGTAGACGAGCTTCCTCCCCACATCTTCGACGAAATTATGCACTTCTTTATGGTCTACAAGCAGCTTGAAAACAAGCAGACCGCAGTAAAGGAGCTTTTCGACAGAGAGGAAGCCGAGCAGATTATAAGCCGCGCAATCGAGGACTACAAAAAGCTGATGAATGGCGAATTAAACTAATATTAACAAAAACGGCGCTGAAAATCCAGCGTCGTTTTCTTATTTATAAGGCTTTCTCTCGTCGGTCAATCCGAGCAAATAATCCGTGGAGGTGTGATAATACTTCGCAAGAGCGATCAACACCTCTATCGGAAGCTGTCTTTGACCGTTTTCATACTGGGAATAGGTATTTTGCTTTATATGCAGATACTCAGCCAATTCCTTTTGCGTCACGTCGGAATCCTCTCTCAAATCCTTTATTCTCATATTCTCCTCCTCAAATTTATTTTTCACAAAATATTATATAAAATCTCAATTTGTGATATTGACAAATATCTCAAATTGTGATATAATTTTTTCGAAATCTAAAAAAGGAGGACGAAATAATGAAATTTTGTCAAAAGTGCGGCAAAGAAATTCACGACGATGCCGTAATATGCACGGGATGCGGATGCGCAGTCTCGACATCCAAGGAAAACTTCCCAAACAACACAACCAGCACAACTCCGAACACCAACTTCAGCTCGCACGACAGTGCCACAAGCGACGGATTAGGTATCACATCTATAATTTTGGGCGCTATTGGAATACCATTTTCTCTGTTATTGGCTATTACCGGTTATTTATTCGGCGGAGCGGGGCTCGCCCTGGCTATTATATCAAGCAAGAAAAACCCCTTCTCCAACAAAGCAAGGGTAGGTCTTATCCTGTCCATAATAACCTTGACCTGTGCCTTCGTCAATTCCGCGATCGGCTTTATCATGGGTTTATCGATGGCTTTATAAAGAACAGCAAAGCATATTTTAAAACACTTGAGCAAGAGCGTAATCAACACTTTTATCTTACTACATAAATCAAACCCGACCGTTGAGCAAACGCATCAACAGTCGGGTTCTTTTTTTAATCAAAAAACGTGTGATTTCCTATGGTGAAGGCATAGGGGCGATTATTCGCCGCCCAAGAATTAGGCGCCAATTTAGGATTGACAAAATACAGTATGCTGTCGGAAATAGTATATCCCTCAAGACACATCTTTGCCGCAATAATGCTCTCCTCCGTAGGAGTGTTGTAGATCGTGCCGTTGTCTACGGGCGAGAACTGCGTGCCGTATCTTTTGTCAAAAATAACACTGTAAATGGTGTTGGGGTAATCGGGCGAATTTACTCGGTTAAGCACCACGTTACCTACCGCCATCTTTCCCTTCAAGGGTTCTCCCTGAGCCACTGCGGTGATAATTCTGGCAAGCCAGAAAACGTGATCCTCCCTATACACCTGCGCGGCGGTCTTGAGAAGTCGCGTGTCGCCGTTTCGAACAACAAAGCCGCCCATCGAATCATTCCATGCGACCTTGGAGTTCAGCGCCTTTGTCATAGGCAGAATAGGTACGTAGGTCACGCCGCCGAAGCTTATGACCTCGCGTCCCGTGTAGAAATAACGACCGTTCGCAATAATAAAAAGGTCACCCTCGTGTGCCGTTATAATGAGGTTTTCGCCCTCCACTATTGCGGTTGCGCCGTTATCGGTGTAGGAATATGTAAAATTCCCAAGCCAATCGGCAAAAGCAAACATAGGAACGTAGGTCACGCCGCCAAGGCTGAACACCCTGCCCTGAAGCACGTTCCTGCCATTAACGTTCAGATTAATATTTTGCGCACCCGAGGGTATTGCGCGCGATTGCACCTCCTCCGACACGATCGTGGTATCTGCCACAATGTCTCCCGAGGTATCGATAATAGTGCTGTTGTCGGTAGATACGAGATCTGCACCCTCATTTTTCTGCGCGCTCGCAGACACAGCGGGCACGCTTGCCAAGATCATAGAAGCGACCAGCGCCGCCGTTATGATCCTCTTTTTGTTTTCCATAATTCTTTCTCCTTTCGTCTCTTTCACGGCACATATATATTGTATCATAAGAGAAAGTGTGGGGCAAGGAACAATGTTTTCCACAGTTGGATCATTATGGAATAAGTGAGCATTTTGAGGTGTTTTTTATCGCACATTACCTGAATTTCCAAATATTTCTATGTAAATTTAACGGTTACAAATCGCTTTTTTGCACACAATAACAGTGGGCAAGGTCACAAAAATGTTGTGACGGGTGCCCGAATATCTCTTTTCTTGGATTTTTGCGGTTAAATTTATTCGGATTCATTTAATTTCCTTTTGAAATATAGGAAACGGTTAGTTGGGACGGAAATAGCATGAAAAACATTTTTGCAAAGCTTAAGCGCAGAGTTTCGAGGGCGCGTCGTCGTGTACGCCGCTTCCACCTTCTCTCTCTGGCGTAAATCGAATTTTTGGGGATAGATGCGATATGTATCTATCCCTTTTATTGTGTAGCGAAACGAAACCATTTGGCGTTTCAAATTTTGATTTATCGGTGAGATTACGACACCCTAAAACCGTAGGGCGGGGGTTTACTCCCGCCGTTTCGC
>JAZOMF010000074.1:0-8446 GCA_045653805.1 Eubacteriales bacterium | reverse complement strand
CTTAAAATATTGTGAGCGGGACGTCGAGGCGCCGTCCCCTACGATACTAAAATCGATTTTAATTTATCCTACGGGTGCGAATGGGTAACCGTTTAAATCCGTAGGGGACGGCGCCCTCGACGTCCCGTGTTCGAAAATTTTAAACGAATGCAATTTAGGTGAGTAGAATTCACTAAAGCAAGAAAGATATGAGCAAATTTTTAAGCAAAAAATATGCGGCTCTCACCCCCTACACACCCGGTGAGCAGCCCAAAGAGAGAAAATACAATAAGTTAAATACAAACGAGTCCCCCTTTCCACCCTCAAAGAAGGCGATAGCGGCTGCGGTAGAGGCGGCGAAAAGCCTGATGCTTTATTCCGATCCCGAGGCGAAAAAGCTTTGTGAAAAGCTCTCGGAGGTGCTTGGAGTGGACACTAATTGCGTGCTTCCCACCAACGGCTCGGACGAAATTCTCAATTTCGCCTTTATGGCGTTTTGTGACGAGGAGCATCCTGCGATCTTTGCCGACATAACCTACGGCTTTTACAGTGTGTTTGCCGAGCTTAACCGCGTGCCTTACGTCATAAAGCCCCTCCGCGACGATTTCACCATCAATATCGACGATTACTGCGGAAACTGCGGAACGGTCTTTATAGCCAATCCCAACGCGCCTACGGGTATTCTTCTTGGTCTTGATGATATTGAAAGAATCGTCAAGTCAAATCCCGATAATGTAGTTGTCATAGACGAGGCTTACATTGATTTTGGCGGCAAAAGTGCTATTCAGTTGACTAAAAAATATGATAATTTGCTCCTTACCCAGACATTCTCCAAGTCCCGCTCCATGGCGGGCGCAAGACTTGGCTTTGGCGTAGCATGTCCCTCGCTTATTGCCGACCTCAATACCATAAAGTATTCTACCAATCCCTATAACGTCAATTCTATGACGATGGCGGCAGGAATCGGAGTGCTTTGTGATGAGGAATATACCAAGGCGAACTGTAAAACGATTATCGAGAACCGAGAGTGGACGGTAAACGAGCTTAAAGCACTTGGATTTGAGATGACCGACTCTGCGGCAAACTTCATTTTTGCCAAGAACGACAAAATCGACGGTGGCGAGCTTTACGCGGCTCTTCGCGTGAGGGGAATACTCGTCCGTCATTTAACAAAAGAAAAGATCGCGCAGTACAATCGAATCACCGTAGGCTCCAAGGAGCAGATGGAGGAATTGATCAACACAATTTCCGAAATTTTGGAGGAAAGAAAATGAGAACTTATGAAATCAACCGCATAACCGCGGAGACCGATATTAATTTGAGCCTTAATCTTGACGGATGCGGCAAGAGCGGGATAGACACGGGCTGTGGCTTTCTTGACCACATGCTCACCCTGTTCGCATCTCACGGTCGCTTTGATCTGACCGTAAAATGTGTGGGCGACACAAAGGTTGACTATCACCACACCGTCGAGGATATTGGAATTTGTCTTGGAAAGGCATTCCGCGAGGCTCTTGGCGATAAAAGGGGAATTGAGCGTTACGGCTCTATGATACTTCCCATGGACGAAACTCTCATTCTTTGTGCCACAGATTTTTCGGGCAGAGATTATCTGAATTTCGACGTTGAAATTCCTTCCTTAAAGGTAGGAGATTTCGATTGCGAGCTGGTTGAGGAATTTTGGCTGGCGTTTACCCGTCAGGCCGATTGCACGCTACACTTCAAAAAGCTGGCAGGAAAGAATTCTCACCACATCATCGAAGGAGTGTTCAAGGCAGCTGCAAGAGCCTTCCGCACGGCGGTTAAGATCGACCCCGAGAGAGCCGACGAGATACCGTCCACGAAAGGGGTACTCTGATGGTTGCCATAATTGACTACGGTGTGGGAAATCTCTTTTCCTTAAAAAGCTCCTTTGCAGAGATCGGTGAGGAGGCAATAGTTACCGATGACTCCGAAAAGCTGAAAAAGGCCGACCGCCTCATTCTCCCCGGCGTTGGCGCATTTGGCGATGCGGCGGCAAAGCTCCGAGAGAGCGGACTTGATAAGGTACTGCTCCAAGAGGTAGCGAAAGGCAAGCCACTGATGGGTATCTGCCTTGGTATGCAAATGCTCCTTGACGTCAGCTTTGAGTATGGCGAGCATAAGGGGCTTGGGCTTATCCCCGGCGAGATCAGACCCATTGCCGGTGTTATCCCCGAAGATCTTCCCATTCCCCAGATCGGTTGGAATGCCTTGAGAATCAAGGGCGAAAAGCACCCCATTTTCAAATATGTGAACGATGGCGACCACGTTTATTTCGTTCATTCCTACTTTGGCGCAAACTGTGATGAAAGCGTTATTGCCGATACCGAGTACGGCGCATATTTGACCGCCGCGGTTGCAAAAGCTAACGTGTGCGGATGTCAGTTCCATCCCGAAAAGAGCGGTAAGGTTGGACTTTCCATTCTAAAAGCCTTCTGTGAGATGTGATTTTTGAAAGGATGTTAAAGCATTATGTTAATTTTTCCTGCAATCGACCTCTACGGCGGCAAGGCTGTTCGTTTATTTAAGGGCGATTACCAGCAAATGACGATATATAACGACAACCCTCTGTCGGTTGCCCGAGATTTTGAAGTAAATGGTGCTAAATGGGTTCATTTAGTTGACCTTGAGGGCGCAAAAGAGGGAACTACGCCTAATATCGGCGTGGTGGAATCCATCGCGAAAAACACGAGCTTGAAGTGCGAGATCGGCGGCGGAATCCGCAATATGGAGACGGTTGAAAAATATTTTGCTGCAGGAGTTGAGAGAGTAATTCTCGGCACTGCGGCGGTTACAAATCAAGACTTTCTCCGCGCGGCGGTTGAAAAATATGGCGAGAGGATCGCCGTTGGTGTTGATATTAAGGACTCTATGGTGGCTATCAAGGGTTGGATCGAGAAAAGCGAGTACGATGCTTTTGATTTCTGCGAAAAGATGCAGAAGATCGGCGTTAAGACCATCATCTGCACCGATATTTCCAAGGACGGCGCAATGAAGGGCGCAAATCATGCCCTTTACAGAGAATTATCCGAAAAATTCGATATGCAGATAGTTGCGTCAGGTGGCGTTTCCTCTATGGAGGACATTGAAAAGCTTTTGGCACTGGACATTTACGGTGCAATCATTGGAAAGGCATACTATACGGGAGTTATCGACCTTGAAGTCGCTATAAACGCTTCAAAATGACATAAATGAGGTACAATTATGATAACGAAAAGAATAATCCCTTGCCTTGACGTCCGTGACGGTAGAGTGGTGAAGGGAGTTAATTTCAGAGGGCTCTCTGATGTGTCCTCGCCCGTTGAGCTTGCTAAATATTACAGTGACAACGGTGCTGACGAGCTGGTCTTCTACGATATAACCGCTTCTGCCGAGGGCAGAAAGCTTTTTACAGACATACTTTGCGAGGTTGCAAGTCAGATATTTATTCCCCTTACTGTGGGGGGCGGCATCAACACCGTTGAGGACTTTGACCGAGTGCTTAAATGCGGCGCGGATAAGGTCAGCGTCAATTCGGGCGCGATCCGTAATCCAAGCCTTATCGACGAGGCGGCAAAGCGATACGGTGACCAGTGTGTGGTTATTTCTGCCGATGTTAAGCGAGTTGACAGAGTTTTCCGCGTTTACGCCAAGGGAGGCAGAGAAAACACCGGCAAGGAGGCAATCTCTTGGATAAAGGAATGCGTTGAGCGCGGAGCCGGCGAAGTGGTACTTAATTCCATCGACACCGACGGCGTTAAAGCGGGATTTGACCTTGAAATGCTTCAAGAGGTCTGCGATGCGGTCAAGGTTCCCGTCATCGCATCGGGCGGCGCAGGATCGGCAAACGATTTTGTGCATCTCTTCAAAAAGATCCCCCAGTGCTCGGCAGGTCTTGCGGCTTCTATCTTCCATTTCGGTGAAGTGGAGATTAAAGACCTTAAGCGCGAGCTTGCAGACAACGGTATTTCCGTAAGATTATAAGAAAGGAAACAAATAAAATGGTAAAAATAGACGAGCTTAAATTTGATGAAAAGGGTCTTATCCCTGCCGTTGTTATTGACAACAAGACCAAAAGGCTTCTCACTCTGGCATATATGAGCCGCGAGAGTCTTGAAATATCTATTGATAAAGGACTTGCTTGCTTTTTCAGTCGCTCCCGTCAGGAGCTTTGGCTCAAGGGTGAAACCAGTGGAAATTTTCAGCACATCGTGTCTATCACCGCAGACTGCGATAACGATGCACTTGAGATTATAGTTGAGCCCGACGGCCCCGCTTGCCACACCGCAAGCTTTTCCTGCTTTGAAAATCCCGTTTGGAACAATCCCGAGCTTGCGGAGAGCGTATTCTCCCTTGATTCTCTCATGAAGCTGATCGAGGGCAGAAAGACCGAGAAAAAGGAAGGTTCTTATACCACCTATCTTTTTGAAAAGGGAATTGACAAAATTCTAAAAAAGGTGGGTGAGGAATGTACCGAGGTCATTATCGCAGGCAAGGCAGACGATAAGGCAGAAGCGATCTATGAGATCAGCGACCTTACCTATCACGTCCTCGTTATGATGGTTCAGATGGGCATTTCCATTGAAGATATCAAAAAGGAGCTTGCATCACGTCATGTTATCGACCATAAGGTCAAGCAGGAAAAGATGACTAAATAAAAAATATCGGAGAGGAAGCTGTAAAGCCAATCTCCGATATTTTTTTATTTTGAATGATGCGAACCGTTATTATAGATGTCTAACAAAAAAGTTAAATAAACTTAATAATTGTTCTGCCGGTTCTTGTGCTGTTGTTAAGCAAACTTAATTAATATAATAAAGTTAAGCAAAATTAACTTTATGTTTCAAACACCATTATCGAATTTTTGAAAAATATTTTATTTGAGCAGACTTTCAAGCTCGGTCATTTTTTTTCTTGTAGGCTCGGGAATATTTCCAAAGGGGAATTCAATGCCCATTTTGTCATATTTAACCTGGCATATCTTGCGGAAGGGTAGTAATTCCACCTTGTCCACATTTGTGTGGGCGGTGACTATCTTTCTCAGGGAGAGAATATTTTCCTCTGTGTCGTTTTTCGTAGGGATAATGACCTGACGGATAGTTGTAGGAATATTTTTCTCGCAAAGATAGTCAAGAAAAGCCATTGGAGTATCAATGGAGCACCCTGTGTTTTCGCGGTAAAGCTCGTCTGTCACGTACTTCACATCCAGCAACACGCGGTCGGTGACATCCAGCAGAGCTTTTACCTTGTCATTCAGAATACAACCCGATGTGTCGAGGCAGGTGCCAATCCCGTTTTCTTGGCAAAGCTCAAATATCTCGCGTACGAAATCGGCTTGCAGAAGAGGCTCGCCGCCCGAGACGGTCACGCCGCCGTCGCGCCCGAAATATTCCTTAAATCGGCAGGCTTTTGTCACCAGCTCCTCTGCGGCGTATGCCGTGCCTCCCTGAAAATTCCACGTGTCGGGATTGTGACAGCACTTACAGCGAAGAGGACACCCCTGCAAAAATATTACGAATCTTACACCGGGGCCGTCCAATGTCCCCATACTCTGGATAGAATGGACGTGCCCCGTTATTTTGCTTTCAATCATAAGTGCTCGTGGAAGGTACGGCTGATTACCTCTCTCTGCTGTTCACGGGAGAGCTTGTTGAAGTTGACTGCATAGCCCGAAACGCGAATGGTGAGATTGGGATATGCTTCGGGGTTTTCGTAAGCCTTCATAAGAGTTTCGCGGTTAAGCACGTTTACGTTGATGTGGTGCGCCTTCTTTGCGAAGTAGCCGTCGAGAATGTGAACAAGATTATCAATTCTCTCGTCCTCGGTGCGACCAAGTGCCTCGGGAGTGATAGAGAAGGTATTGGAAATACCATCGCGGCAGTCATCGTAGCTTATCTTTGCCACCGAGTTGAGGGAAGCGAGTGCGCCGTTTTCCTCGCGGTTGTGCATGGGGTTAGCACCGGGAGCAAAGGGAGCGCAAGCGCGTCTGCCGTCGGGAGTTGCGCCGGTGTTTTTACCGTACATTACGTTGGAGGTAATGGTAAGCACCGAAAGGGTGTGAACTGCATTTCTATATGTGCGGGTCTTGCGAAGCTCAACTATCATCTTGTGCGCCATATCCTTGGCTATAAGGTCAACGCGGTCGTCATCGTTACCGTACTTGGGGAACTCTCCCTCGGTCTTGAAATCAACGATATAACCGTTTTCGTCCTTGACGGGAGCAACGTTTGCATATTTGACTGCGCTCAGCGAGTCGGCAACAACCGAAAGTCCCGCGATACCAAACGCCATAAAGCGACCTACCTCGGTATCGTGGAGAGCCATCTGGCTCTTTTCGTAGCAGTACTTATCGTGCATGTAGTGAATGACGTTCATGGTGTTGACGTAGAGGTGAGCCAACCAAGGCATATAAACATCCATTCTCGCCATAAGCTCGTCATAGTCGAGCTTGTCACCCTCCATAACGGGCATCTGAGGGCCAATGTGCATCTGGCTGGATGTATCGTAACCGCCGTTGATAGCGAGAAGAAGCAGCTTGGCAAGGTTGCATCTCGCGCCGAAGAACTGCATCTGCTTGCCCACCTTCATAGCGGATACGCAACAAGCGATGGCGTAATCGTCGCCATAGTGGGGGCGCATAACGTCGTCGTTTTCGTACTGAATAGAGTCGGTGTCGGCAGAGACCTTTGCGCAGAACTTCTTGAAGTTCTCGGGCAGGGAAGTAGACCAAAGCACAGTCAAGTTAGGTTCGGGAGAAGAGCCGAGAGTGTAGAGGGTGTTGAGCATACGGAAGCTGGACTTGGTAACAAGGGTTCTGCCGTCCTCGCCCATACCGCCAACTACCTCGGTGATCCACATGGGGTCGCCGCCAAAGAGTTCGTTGTATTCGGGTGTGCGGAGGTGACGTGCCATACGCAGCTTCATAACGAAATCGTCCATAAGCTCCTGCGCTTCGCTTTCGGTGAGAGTGCCGTTTGCTATATCTCTTTCAAAGTAGATGTCAAAGAATGTGCTTACTCGACCAAGAGACATAGCCGCGCCGTTCTGCTCCTTGATAGCTGCAAGATAAGCAAAATAAGTCCACTGAATAGCCTCGCGCGCGTTCTTTGCAGGCTGACTGATGTCAAAGCCGTACATCTGCGCCATTTCCTTCATATATCCGAGGAAGGTGATCTGCTGGAAAAGCTCCTCGTTGAGGCGAATGGTGTCGGTGTCGAAGTTGCCGAGAGCCAGTGCCGCCTTGTCCTTCTTCTTTTCCTCAACAAGACGGTCGATGCCGTAGAGAGCCACGCGGCGGTAGTCGCCGATGATTCTTCCTCTACCGTAAGCGTCGGGAAGACCGGTGATGATGTGGCACTTTCTCGCCGCTCTCATCTCGTCGGTGTAGGCGCGGAAAACGCCGTCGTTGTGAGTGGTGCGGAAGCGGAACTCTTCCTGCACCTTTTCGCTTAATTTATATCCGTATGCCTCGCAAGCCTGCTTGACCATTCTCATGCCGCCAAAGGGGTTGACACCGCGCTTGAGGGGACGGTTGGTCTGGAGACCTACGATTATCTCGTTTTCCTTATCCAAGTATCCGGGAGAGTAGCTGGTGAGAGAGGAAACGGTTGCGGTGTCAATGTCGAGAACGCCGCCGTACTGTCTTTCAAGAGCGAAAAGCTCCTGAAGTTTTTTCATTAGCTCGCCAGTGCGCTTGGTTGCGCCCGCAAGGAAAGAGGAGTCGCCCTCATAGGGCTTGTAGTTCTGCTGAATAAAGTCGCGTACGTTGATCTCGTCCTGCCAAGCTCCACCTATAAATCCATTCCAGTTGTTGTGCTTCATATATGGCCTCCTTAAGTTGTATTAACAAATGAATATTGTGCGATCATCAAAAAAAGCAAACCGATTTTGAGAAAACGGTTTGCCCAGACGGTCGGCTTAAAGAAATCTCAAATTGAGATTTGGAGCTAAAGCTCCTTTGAATTCGTCTGCGCACCCCCGCGGTGATCCGCTTTATCCGTCAGTCGCGCAAACGGTATTTAGTTGTTATCTTGCAAATATATTATCTCATAAAAATCGAATTTTGTCAAGAGGGAATTTGTAATAATTTTGTGGAGAATGATTTGTTTATTCGTCAATTTAGTTAAGGTTGCTTAACTAAATTGGTCGCAGCGAAGTCGCGTGTGGAATCAATGCGGAGCATTGTATAGTGAAGCGGTGGATTCAGGACCCTTTCACAAATCCGCAAGCGGATTTGGAGTAGCAGTCCGAGTGACCACCGTCACTCAGCAAAAAGAGGATAGGCGAAATGCCTATCCTCTTTTTGGTGGGGGATGGTGGATTCGGACCACCGAAGTCAGTGACAACAGATTTACAGTCTGCCCCCTTTGGCCGCTCGGGAAATCCCCCATATTGGAGCTGGTGAACGGAGTCGAACCATCAACCTGCTGATTACAAATCAGCTGCTCTGCCATTGAGCCACACCAGC